>JAOULY010000173.1 GCA_029881775.1 Gammaproteobacteria bacterium | reverse complement strand
GCTACAGCGGGCGTAGCCCGGATAAAGGCCGCAGGCCGTAATCCGGGGGTTGGGCGGGGCACAAACCCCTGCCCCGGATTCCGTTTCACTCCATCCAGGCTACAGCGGGCGTAGCCCGGATGAAGGCCACGGGCCGTAATCCGGGGGTTGGGCGGGGTACAAACCCCTGCCCCGGATTCCGTTTCACTCCATCCAGGCTACAGCGGACGTAGCCCGGATGAAGGCCACGGGCCGTAATCCGGGGGTTGGGCGGGGCACAAACCCCTGCCCCGGATTCCGTTTCACTCCATCCAGGCTACAGCGGACGTAGCCCGGATAAAGGCCGCAGGCCGTAATCCGGGGTTGGGCGGGGCAAAACCCCTGCCCCGGATTCCGTTTCACTCCATCCAGGCTACAGCGGGCTAGCCCGGATAAAGGCCGCAGGCCGTAATCCGGGGTTGGGATAAATCCGACATACATATCCGCGTAGCCCGGATGGCGCGCAGCGGAATCCGGGGAGACAATGATCCGCCTTGCCATACACCACGGAGCCAGGGATGGTTCACTATCGCCGCAACCGGATTGCCGGGGGTCGCTACTTCTTTACCGTTACCCTGCATGATCGTCACAGCCGCACCCTGACGGACCACATCGACCTGCTGCGCATGGCATTCCGCGATACGCAACATCGCCGGCCGTTTGTCATCAATGCCATCGTCATTCTGCCGGAACACCTCCACACCATCTGGGCCCTGCCGGCCGGGGACGCCGATTACTCCGGCCGCTGGCGCGCCATCAAGGGCCGCTTCACCCGGGCACTGCACAAGGCCGGTGAACCGCTGCCGCGCCGCACCAACGGTGATCATGCACTATGGCAACGCCGATTCTGGGAGCACACGCTCCGGGATGAACAAGACCTCGGGCGACACGTGGATTACATCCACTACAACCCTGTCAAACATGGTCATGTGGCCAGTGTTGCCGACTGGCCTTATTCGTCCTTTCATCGTTATGTGAAACAGGGATTGTTGCCGAAGAACTGGGCCGGCGGCGATATTGTTCAGGCAGGTGAATTCGGCGAATGATCCCGGATTACGGCCTGCGGCCTTTATCCGGGCTACAGGTGGAATGTTCCTGCGTTAATTTCAATGTCGAATTCGGCGAATGACCCCGGATTACGGCCTGCGGCCTTTATCCGGGCTACGGCTGGAATGTTCCTGCGTTAATTTCAATATCGAATGCGGTGAATGATCCCGGATTACGGCCTGCGGCCTTTATCCGGGCTACGGCGGGAATGTTTCTGCGTTTTATCAATGTAGCCCGGATGAAGTGCAACGAAATCCGGGAAAAAGGATAAACAATAAAAGGGAGCCGGCCGATAAGCCGGGTTCTGTCGTGGACAGTCATTCATCTGGACACTGCGTCGCCGCAGGCCTCAAGCAACCTACCCGGGGACCGTGCGGGCAGCACGTATGTCCCCCTATTTGGTCTTGCTCCGGGTGGGGTTTACCCTGCCACACCTGTTACCAGGTGCGCGGTGCGCTCTTACCGCACCATTTCACCCTTACTGGCCCTGCCGAAACAGGATCAGCGGTATATTTTCTGTGGCACTTTCCATGGACTCGCGCCCTCCAGGCGTTACCTGGCACCCTGCCCTGTGGAGCCCGGACTTTCCTCCCCGCTTGCGCGGCGCGACTGTCTGGCCGACTCCCGGGGTGAGTATAGGCGAATATACACGGACAGGGATATCCCGGTGCCGCGACCAGGATCTGCATTAACCGCCAAACAACTTGCCGAGCAGACGGCTGAGGGAATGCGCGTACGACACACCGGGCACGCTAATGCGCGGCTCGCGCAGGGTTATGCCTTGTTTCAGTTGCCGTGAGCCGGTGTGTTCGGGATCGAGATATAAACCACGACGCAGCGCCGTCACAGCGCCTTCGCGGTTATTGAGGCGGCGTTCTGCCAGCGCAAGGTTGTGGTAAACCTCTGCGTCTTGCGCCTCACCGGCAGCTGCCTTGCGACACAGCTTTATCCCGCTGCTGTCGCCAAGACACACGCGTGACAGGCCGTGGAAGGAGGTGTAGCGACTCTGCAAAACATCACTGATGTCGGCGTCTTCATCAGCCGCACGGAAATGCACCAGCGCACCGGCATAGTCGTTGTTATGAAAACAGTCCAGGCCATCGGCGAAATCTTCACGCAATACCGCGCGGTCGGCCGCACTGCCGGCAAAACAGGATTTTTCCACACACCCCCCCCAATGAATTAATCCCCACCTTTGCGATACGAACCAGCCAACAGGTAGCCGCCGGCCAGCCAGTGAAACCCTTAATGAATATATGGTTTTATCGCAAACGCAAGCCCGCATTCTTCTGAGCCAATGTTTTCAGCAATTTGTGTCACTCGGGCGCCTGCGTCCGAGTGGCTAAAACATGCCCACCCGGTATAATCGCCCCTCCCGAAACCACATGCACACAGCCGGCTGTGCCAGCTGTATCGCCGCGCACCGCGTGGCTTTTTTATGGACTTAACAACAGATATTTCCCCGGCACTGACCCGAAGCGGCGACAAGGAATTGCGCAGTCGCGTGCGGCTGTTCGGCAACCTGCTGGGTGAAATCCTGCGCGAACATGCCGGCGAAGACATCCTGCGCGCCGTCGAGGCGCTGCGCAAAGGCTATATCCGGCTGCGCAAGGAAGAAGACGAACGGCTGCGCCAGCGACTGAACGCGATCACTGCCAGCCTCGGCCCGGACGAGCTGACCGATGTCATTCGCGCCTTCAACCTGTACTTCAGCCTGGTCAACGTGGCCGAGGAAGCCTTCCAGCACAGGGAACGCCGCAAACAGCTGCGCAAACATGACCGCCTGTGGCGTGGCTCTTTCATGCGCACACTGGAAGACCTGCACAACGAGGGCATTGCGCCCGGACAGATGCAGACGCTGCTCGACAAAATGCTCTACATGCCGGTGTTCACCGCGCACCCGACCGAGGCAAAACGCCGCACCATTATGTATGCCCTGCGGCGCATCTTCCTGATCAGTGAAAAGCTGGACGACACGCGTCTTGGCGTGGGTGAACGCAACGAAATCAAGGCGGAGCTCAAGCAACAGATCCAGGTACTGTGGAAGACCGACGAGGTGCGCGCGCACAAGCCGACTGTCGAGGATGAAATACGCAACGGCCTGTACTTCTTCCGCGAGAGCCTGTTCGAGGCCGTGCCCAAGACCTACCGTTACCTCGAGAAAGCGGTCCGCACTGTCTACGGTTCGCGCGACTTTGCACCCGCGATCAACGTCCCGGGTGGCCTGATCCGCTATGGTTCATGGATCGGCGGCGACCGCGACGGCAACCCGCTTGTCAAACCGGAAACCACGGTCCTCGCGTTGCGCCTGCACATGCGCGAGGTAATCGCCATATACCTGGACAAGGTCGAGGCACTGGGCCGCCGCCTGACTCACTCCGCGGATCTGTGCAGTTTTACACAGGAATTCACCGACAGCCTGGCGACGGACGAGGCACGCTACACCCATGCCTGCGACGATTTCCCGCGCGCCTACGAGAAAGAACTCTACCGCCGCAAGCTGTTTATCATGGCCGCTCGCCTGCGCCTGAACCTGGCCACCATCGATCAGCGGATTGAAAACCCGGAGCAGGCTGCAGACGCGCCGCTGGGCGGTTATTCAGCCGAAGACGAATTAATGCACGACCTGCAGCTGATCCGCGCATCGTTGCTGGCCGACGGCGATGAAAATGTCGCCGACGCCGAATTGCAGGATCTTGTGCGCCTGGTGGAGACCTTCGGCTTCTTCCTGATGCACCTGGATATCCGCCAGGAATCCACGCGACATACCGCCGCCGTCAGCGAAATCCTCCGCCTGCTACCGGGCGCCACCGATTACGATGCGCTGGATGAAGCGGCGCGCCAGCGACTGCTTACCGACGGACTCGACGGGACTCCACCGGCAATCGATCGCAGCCGCCTGTCGAGCGAAACCCGCGAAACGCTCGAGGTGTTCGACGTCATGATGCACATGCAGGACGAGATCAGCCTGCAGGCCTTCGGCAATTACGTGATCTCCATGACACACACGGCCAGCCATATTCTCGAGGTCATGTACCTCGCCTGGCTGTCCGGGCTCGCCGGTTTGCGCGCGGACCAGTGGTTTTGTCGCATCAGCATCAGCCCGCTGTTCGAGACCATCGAGGACCTGGCGCATGCCGAAGACGTGTTGTCGCAACTGCTCGAGAATGCCACCTACCGTACCCTGTTGAGTAATACCGGCAACTGCCAGGAAATCATGCTGGGCTATTCCGACTCCTGCAAGGACGGCGGCATCCTTGCCTCCAACTGGGGCCTGTACGAGGCGCAGAAAAAGATCATCGAAATCACTGACCGTTACGACATAGAAGTGCGCCTGTTTCATGGCCGCGGTGGCACCATCGGCCGGGGCGGCGGCCCGACACACGAAGCCATCCTGTCGCAACCGCCGGGTACCGTACACGGGCAGATCAAGTTCACCGAGCAGGGCGAGGTGTTGCACTACAAGTACAGCAACACCGAAACCGCGGTATATGAGCTCTCCATGGGCATGACCGGCCTGCTCAAGGCCAGTCGCGCACTGGTCAAACCCGCCGAGCAGGATCGCCGCGACTACATGGGCATCATGGACGAGATCACCGTGATCGGTGAACAGTGCTATCGCGAACTGATCGACGGCACACCGGGGCTGTTCGACTATTTCTACGAAGTCACACCGGTCACCGAGATCGGCCTGATGAACATTGGCTCACGCCCGTCGCACCGCAAGCAGCAGGACCGTTCGAAAACATCGATTCGCGCCATCCCCTGGGTGTTCGGCTGGGCACAGTCACGTCACACGCTGCCGGCGTGGTACGGACTCGGCAGTGCGCTGCAGGCCTGGCGCAACGATGATCCTGCCCGCCTTGGCCGCCTGCAGAAAATGTACCGCGAATGGCCATTCTTCCGCTCGCTGCTCGGCAATATCCAGATGTCGCTGTTCAAGGGCGAGATGAATATTGCGCGCATGTACACGCAGCTCGCGCAGGACCCGGTGCTGGCGGACAAGATCTACACCAAGATCAGCGAGGAGTACCGGCGCACGGTAACGCAGGTGCTCAACATCAGCGGGTCAAAGCACCTGCTGGAGGAAAACCCGGCGCTTGGCCTGTCGCTGTATCGCCGCAACCCCTACCTCGACCCGCTCAACAATATCCAGGTCACGCTGTTGTCAC
>JAOULY010000004.1 GCA_029881775.1 Gammaproteobacteria bacterium | reverse complement strand
GATTGCATTGGGCAAAACGATGCGTCGAATAGTTTGCCAACGGGTCGCCCCCATATTCCAGCATGCCTCGCGAAACGCTTGCGGTACCGCACGCAGCGATTCGCGCGTGGCCACGATCACAACCGGTAGCGTCATTATGGCAAGCGTCAGACTGGCGGCCAGGATACTGGTACCGAAACCGAAAAAGATAACGAAGGCACCGACACCAAACAGTGCATGCACGATTGAGGGGACGCCGGCCAGGTTGATAATGGCCAGGTTGATGGCGCGCGTGAACCAGTTATCTGCCGCGTATTCGCTCAGGTATATTGCGGCGGCGACGCCAACCGGCACGGATACCAGCAGCGCAACGGCAACCAGCCAGACCGTACCCAGTAATGCCGGGAAAATTCCGCCGGCGGTCATACCATCGGTCGGCGCAGTAAACAGGAAATCTATAGAAAGAACCGACCCTCCCTTGTAAACCAGCGTTGCAAGAATAATGATCACAGGCAGCGCCAGCAGACCTGTCATCAGCATAAACAGCATCCTGAACAGCGACTGCGTCCTCTGGTCACGTGTATTGAGCTCTGTCCTGGCAAACATGATCAGCCCCTCCGCACGCCGCGAACGACAAGGTCTGCCGTCAGGTTAATAATAAACGTAATTATGAAAAGAAAGATGCCGATCGTGAACAGTGCCTGGTAGTGATCTGAACCGACTGCCGTTTCACCAAGCTCAGCTGCAATGGTCGCCGTTAATGCCCGCACCGAATCAAACACGCTGGTTGGCAGGTTAACCGAATGCCCCGTGGCCATCAGAACCGCCATGGTCTCGCCGAATCCCCGTCCGATTCCCAGCAGCACCGCACCAAGCAGGCCGTTTTTAGCAGCCGGCAGAACAACCTTGAAAATAACCTGCCAGCGGGTGGCACCCATCGCCTCGGCTGCCTCGCGATAGCGGTCCGGCACGGCCTTGAGCGCATCTTCGGCAATCGACGTCATAATGGGCGCCGTCATCAGACCGAGGATGAGCCCTGCATTGAGTACGGTCAGGCCGACCGGCACATTAAATAGCTCTATGATCAGCGGGTTCATGATCGTAAGCCCGATGAACCCCCATACAACTGACGGGATCGCCGCAAGCAGCTCTACCAGTATTTTCAGGAATTCGCGTGTCCTGCCGGTGGCAAACTCACCAATAAAAATTGCCGACCCCAGGGAAAACGGAATGGCAACCAGCAGTGCCAGACCGGTAACGCTGGCCGTTCCGGCAACCAGTGCGAGAATGCCATATTCTGGCGCATCCTCATCACTGGGCTCCCAGTACTGGGAAAAAAAGAACTCGCCCGGATCCATCGTATCCAGAATAAAGCCGATACCTTCCTTGGTAATGAAAACGAATATGCCGACAATGAAAATGATGGCGGATATGCCACTGATAAAAACCAGCAACTGGACAAACCTGTCGATGTACCAGTCCAGGTTACGGCGGTCGAAATCGAGACTGGACTGTTCCATTTCCGGGCAACCAGTCAGTGGGCTTCCGGCCCGCGCAGGATACAGACAAGATCCTGCACGCGGGTGGCTATGTCACGGTACAGTGATTCCCATTGCTCCGCCTGCTCCTCGACCGGACCCTCGGGAAGCGGGCCCACGTCCCACTCAACAGCCGTGGTATGAAATGGCAGTTTCTTTATATATTTCCTGACCGGTCCATCAAGGCTGACGATGACATGTTTCTCGACCAGTTCATGCATCATTTGTTCAAGTGACTGTGGCTTCTGGTTCCCGGCATCAATACCGTGCTGCTCCAGAAAACTCACCATCTGAGGATTGAGAGCTTTCGCCGGATTGCGCCCGCAACTGCTGTATGTACCGCTCTCCGGGTAGGCCTTGCGCGCAATCAGCTCCGCCATCTTTGACAGACCACTGTTATCCTTTCCCAGGAACAGGATGTTATATATTTTTGGTGCCTTACCTTCTCCGGTCACGATAAAGACTATGTCTTCGCATAGATTCTTTGCCTGGTCAGCAACACGTTTCAGGTGTGTCAGTACGACGTATACAGCAAGCAGTTCCCTGACCTTTTCCCGATCGCGATTTTCTGTCAACTCGGCATAAACGGATTCCAGGTCATATTCTATGTCCTGCTCCATCACCATCGTCGCCCTGGCCATCTCCGCATTCAAGCCTTTATAGGCGTCTATGGACTGACTCAGCATGGTCTTGGCCGAATTGGCTATGCGTTCCAGCTCCCGGGCCAACGCACCCGCCGGCGGCTCACTGAGTTGCTCTGAAGTACGGGCAATGGTGACTGCATAATCACCGATTCGTTCCAGGGCAATATTTATCCGTATCGCCGCTGACAGCATGCGCAGGTGTATGCCACTCGGAAGATGCACTGCGATAAAGGCATGACACAACCGGTCGATCTCGCGCATTTCCCGGTTGATTGCATGATCGGCGAGAATGGTTTCGGCCGCCAGTATCCGATCGCCGGTCTGGAGTGCACGCACTGCGTTCCTGATGCCGTCATCCACCTTCCCGGCCATCGCCAGGATATGCCTACGGATATTATCAAGATCATGTTCCAGACGTTCTTCGTAATGACTCATATCTGCAGCTCCGCCAGGCCGTTGCCGGCCCACTCGCGTGACTCGAAAGTAATTGATACTGGCTTACAAAAAACCGGCAGGTGTCACCTGCACTTACCACTCACGGACAGGCAATTTTCCTGACCGGGGCATAACCCTTGTCGCTGATGATGCATTGCCCGGCATCGCTCAACACCCAGTCAAGATATTCCTTGACCTCACCCGCCGGCGCACCGCTTGTATACATAAGCAGCGGGCGCGCTATCGGGTAGTCGTTACTACTGGCCGTCTGCACACTGGGACTGACGCACGCGTCACCGTCCTGGATACATGCCATCTTGATATGATCAGTGGCATAGGCGAGACCGCTGTAACCGATCGCACAGGGCGTTTTCTCTACCAGGTCGACAACGTCCTTTGAACCGTGCATATCCAGGGTTCCCTGGCGGAATTTACCCTTCTTGCCGAGCACGGCCTTTCTGAAATAGGCGTAGGTACCGGAGTTGTTCTGCCGGCTGACCACCACAATTTGCTGGTCCTGGCAGCCGGGCACCTCGATGCCGAGATCAGTCCACCGGGTTATCTTGCCTTCACGGCCATATATTTCCTTGAGCTGAGGAATCGATAACCCGGTAACCGGGTTTGCACTGTGGATGAACACAGCCAGGGCATCAAAACCGACAATGTGCTCGACCGGACTGTGGCCATGCTTTTCCGCCAGCCTGATTTCCTTGTCTTTCATTTTACGGCTGGCGTTGGCGATATCGACCGTACCATTGATCAAGGAGGCAATACCTGTGCCCGACCCGCCACCTGACACAGCGACCGCAACGTCCGGCTTTATTTTCTGATATGCCTCGGCCCATGCCTGCGCAACATTGACCAGGGTGTCAGACCCCTTGTTCTGTATTTCCGTGCGCGCATAAACATATGTCGAGACCAGTGCGGCAGCCAGCATGAAAACAGCGATTATGCCCTTCTCGATCTTCATGTATTGACAACTCCTTTCACTCTAAATGCGCTGGAAATGACCCAGCCATGGACGCCCCTGAATTAACAAAGACACGCAATGAACCACTGCCGTATTATGCGGGTATTTGTATCGAAATAAAGACATGTATATATTATGCATGTACTTGTATCATAAAGAAAATTTTCCGCATTGATACAAGTCAACTTGAATGCGATTAATGGCATTTGTACGGGACTGATCGTCACACCTTGCCAGTCCAGGGGCCATTCCGGTCACCCGGGAATATCCTCGCCACCCTTCGGTGCTGATGCGGATATTTCAGCCCGGCTGCGGCGCCTCCCCGTCAGCAGGTGCAACTGTTTTTGCCATGCGTTTTGCGAAGTAATAGATGCGTTTGAGCTTTTCAATAATATCCATTTCTATGGTGTAGGCGGCAAGCCGGTTTGGCTCTTGAACGACAAGCCGCTTACTCTGATGCATGGCAGCTGACTCCATCAGCCTGTTGATATCCGCTTTCCTGTCGATGACCTCTTTTGCAGCTTCGAGGTTATTCTCGACCACCGCCCTGATCGCAAGCTCAGTTGTTTCGGTCACTTCGTTATATATCTTCTGCAGAATTTCACGGGTGGACGGGCTGATTGAAATACCCTCACTGATCCTTTGGTTGCCAAGGTGCACCAGATCGGTTTCGATCACATCGCCGATGTTTTCCAGATCGTTCGCAGCGGACATAAGATTTAACAGCTCCAGCGTCTGGCCCTCGGTCAACACCTTCTGGCTGACCTTGCCGAGATAAACGATGACATGCCCGTGCAGCGCATCAACATCGTCATCAATGTGCGCAACCGATTTCAATGACATGCGGTCACCACTCAGAATCGCCGGCATGATCAGGCGCAACATTTCCCTGACATTGTCACCGATATGCCCGATCTCGAAACGTACCCGGTCAAAAGCCAGTGACGGCGTATCCAGCAAGGCCTCATCCAGGTAACGGGGTTTGGCCGCATCCTCCTCCTCGAGCGGCCTGTCCGGCACCAGCCATTCAACAACGCGTGCGAACTGGGCGGTCAGGCCTATAAAAAGCAGCGTATTTGCAACATTGAAAATCGTATGCGCATTGGCTATCTGCCGGGGTGTCTCGGCTGCCAGCCGTTCAGCGCCGGACAGGTCGCCACGGGCCGGCGAAATCCACGTGACAAATTCGGCAAGATGCGAAATCAGGCCAAGCCATACCAGCACGCCGAATACATTGAACAGAACATGCACAACCGCAGCCCTGATGGCCTCCCGGGGCTTGCCGATGGCAGCCAGCATTGCGGTGATACAGGTACCGATATTTGCGCCGAACGCCAGTGCAATACCGGCCGGCAGCGCTATAAAACCCTGGCTCGCCATCACGATAACAATACCCGTGGTAGCCGATGATGACTGCACGAGTGCGGTGAACGCAGCCGCAACAAGAATACCGACCAATGGATTTCCCATTGTCACCATGAAATCCAGGAACGGCTGGTAGGCACGGAGCGGATACATGGCATCACTCATTACACTCATGCCGAAGAAAATCATGCCGAGCCCCATCAACATGCCGCCATAGTGTTTCATTTTTTCATTATTCGAGAAAAACAGCATGCCGAAACCAGTGGCTATCATCAGCAGGGCCAGTTTTGTCACCTTGAAGGCTATGATCTGGGCGGTAATCGTGGTGCCGATATTTGCACCCATGATGACGCCAATCGACTGGGCCATCGACATCAGGCCGGCGGATATAAATCCAACAACCAGTACCGTCGTGACAGAAGATGACTGAATGACTGCAGTGACAAACGCGCCGGTCAACGCCCCCATGAACCGGTTGGTTGTCAGCCTGGCGAGGATGAGTTTCATCCGTTCACCGGCGACTGCCTTGAGTGCATCCGACATCTGCTCCATGCCGAACAAAAACAGTGCAAGACCACCCAGGAGTCCCATGGACATGTTCCACCAGTCCATGCTTACCGCCGACTCATCCGCAGCCAGTGCCGGACATAGCGGCAACAATGTACCGATTGCGAGAAAAACCGCCAGCAGCCCGAACGGGCCGGACGAACGGTTGCCCGCCCGCGGCATCAATCGCATTCCTCCCCGGACTTCACGATGGTCACCGGCATTGGCGCCAGGCGTACAACCTGTTCAGCCTTGGAACCGAGCAAGGCGCGCGCCAGACCCGTACGACCCTGGCTGCCCATGACGATCATCCGTGCCTGTATTTTCCCGGCCAGCTCGAGAATTCGCGTCACCGGGAGGCCGGTTACCAGGATTCTTTCTGCAGATTCAATTGCCACCAGTTCAGGGCGCTCCTGAATAATCCTGCTGATGAAGTCGTTAAACATTGACGCCGCGACATCTTCCAGCTTCTGCATGTGCTTCTCACTGCCATGTACCGCGTAGTAGCCTGGCGCATCACCGGGGTCATGCACCACATGCACAACCTGCAGCGGCGCCCCGTACACGGCAGCCAGTTCAGCAGCGCAAACCAGGGCCGCTTCAGAGTCCGGTGAAAAGTCCACTGCCGCAAGAATCGGGCGGGCTTGCTGATCAGGTGCCATTGATGATTTCCCGGTTCAGTATCTCAGGGTTGCCGGTTTTTAGCAGACACTGAACGTCGGTTACGGGCGTTCAGCTCAAGCCGTCGGTGAAAATGATTCATCAGTTTCTTGCGCAGCCTGGCCTGGCGATGCTTGATTGCTGCCGTCATGCGTTTCGTCGCCTGCTGCCGGCCCTGTATTCGATACAGAGCGGCTTTTATTCATTGTTGCAGGTGACGACACGGGACGTATTGATGTTGCCATCGAAGTGCCCGGTTATTTTTGCGGATAACAGTATAAAAATAATCGACTTGAACCGGTCATATATTGATTTCCGTCAATTTACCGGGCGTTCGCCCGGGCCCGACACGATGTTAACGGTCATTTAACAGACCCGGATCAGTCGTCATGGTCCAGGTTACTGAATTTTGGCGGGTAGCGTTTCGCCACTTTTGACATGACAAGATTCATTACCTCCTGAACGGTCGTTTCTATATGCCAGTTGGTGATGATAGGAATACCGCCATTATCCGCCTCACTCAGCAAGTATGACTGCAAATCCCAGATGTCATCCAGACGTTCAAGATAACGCGATGCCTGGCGCCTGGTTTTTTCACGACCACGCCGCTTCAGCTGCTTGCGCAACGCGGCCTTTTCCATGGTTGCCAGCATCAGGGGCACAATAATCGCCTGGTTGTCCGATTTTTCCAGGTCCAGGTGCGTTGGAGATATGTGTACACCCTCGATTATAAGATCATGCCGTTCCTTGATTGCGCGGGTAATTGCCGCACCCAGCGCCGGCTTCATGGTGGCAAACTGGGAAAGGAAACCGGCTATCACCGGATTCTCGCCATCACTGTATTTGCCTTTTTCGTTTGCCGGCAAACCACGCCATGCCTCGAAACTCGAGTAGGCCAGTGTCGGTACGGCTTCCGGCGTCAGGTAGGCGCGGATAATTTCACGCATCATGTCGGTAGACTGAATACGCCCGATATCCATTCGATAGGCAACTTCTGAAGAAATCGTACTCTTGCCTGACCCGGTTGCACCACCGATAAGAATAATCAGCGGATCACCGCTGCTTTCAAAATGGCGCCAGGAAAGATACCTGTCTGCCATATCGTGAGAACAATGCTCCTTCAGGCACAGGTAAATAATCTTGCGGAGTGTTTTATGATCAATTTCACTGTGACCGGTCTGTTTCAGCGCGCGGTAGACCTTGCGCGCCCCTTCCAGCGCGTCGGCAGGGGGTATGGAACAGCTTTCCAGGGAATGCGCGAGGATACCCACCGAGAAAGGCTCGCTGCGCGTGGGTGTATGCACCAGGATATCCGCTTCGAATGCCGGCCGTGCCTCATAGCTTTCGCGCTGGTCTTTGCCAAAACGATCGGCCAGCAGTCCGGCAACCTTTGCCTTGAGGTCAGTACTGCTTATTTCATCGGTATCCTGTAAATCATGTCGCACAACCTGCGACAGCCCGTAGGCATCATCAAACGAAAGCCCGGCATTCAGCAGGGACTGCACCAGGATTCCACGCAGAAAGGGGGACCGATCACCACCTGGCTGCTTGATAACAACCGTTTTTGCCATTTAGACTCATTCCGGGCCAAAAGATAGTGGCCTAAACGTGACGAAAATAATTACTTTGACTGCACAAATATCACATATAAGCAGTTGATAACATAGCTTGCATACACGGCATTTGTGTTATCACATGTAGCTGTCGAATAATCAGAATACGCTACAAATAAAAATTGCCAGGCATGCAGCCTGCCAGCGTTTCCGGGCGATAGCTTACACCGCTTTTTTCATATTAACACTGCGACCTGAATTTTATGCGCGCGATCGTCATCAGACATTATAAAACTTTATTAAACGCTTCAGACCGCATACTCGGCTGGGGCGATGCCCCTCGCGCAAAAGACTGGGATGCAGATGTCAGCTATGTGGAAAAACGACTGCAGAAAATGGGGCTCACCTTTGACCGGATATACTCGAGTAATCTTGAACGCTCGCGCAGAACAGCGATGTATTTTGCCAACAGCTACAAAATCAATATTGTGTACGATGCAGCGGAACTGAACGAAGTAAACTACGGCGCGCTCTACAAGAAGAGCAAGAAATGGGTTGAAAAGAACATCCCGGAGCACAAGACCGATCCTGACTTTGTATATCCGAAGGGCGAGAGTTTTCGCCAGATGCAAACGCGTAGCGTTGCCTACCTGCAGTCGCAGGCCGAGAAGTTTCCCGACAGCACGGTTCTACTGGTAGTACATGCAGGCGTTATTCGCGGCCTTATCAGCCACTTTCTCGGGCTTGATTACGCGCAACACCTTAAAGAGAAAATCACTCACCGCTATATAGGTGACTTCATCATCGAGAACGGCGTCTGCCTGTCATACGACGAGCCGGGCAAGACCTCGGGTTTCGTCAATTCCGGCGCGGTGTCAGTGCCGTGGCCAGCTGCCGGCACGACTTCCAGGGGCAAGAATAAATCCATTTCATCACCCGTCCCACGCCCATCATCAATGCCTGGCAAAAGTACCGGAGCATGATTAGCTGCCAGCGCTTGCCATCCCGGGTTGTTACCCTGCATTAGACCGGTATTGCCGCACTGCCCGGCTCAGACTATTTCACGCAAGCAGGCACATGAAACTCTTCATCGAGTCCGTAGAGCTCATCAAATAACCCGTCACAATCACTGTCCCTGATGACGTAGTTGCTCTCGCCGGTTTCACTGTCACGCATATCGAGGCTCCATGCCCAGACACGCTCCCCGGATGACATGCTGACAATACTGTCGCCGGTGGTATTCAGGTATTGCCGGATGTGCGTTTCATTAACACCGTCACCGTCGCCGTCCGCATCACGTTCCGTATGCAGATTATAGCCCTGCAGGCCCGGCGGCTCGAACTGGCCGGCGATGGCACACTGGCACGTGGCAGCGAAAATAATTACAGTCACAAGCGCCATCGTGGCGTGCGTGAGTATGCGTGTTATCTTACTGCGCTTCGCACCCGGCAAACAGGGATGAACAGGCAGACATAACCGCGCACTGCCTGAGCTGTTGAATAACGACTGCAGAATAAACGTTATCTGAACCATTCCAATCCCTCGCTGATACTGATCATGCAGCAGATACGACAGGCTGCCCCGTTGTTTCCCATCCTCTATTCAGCAAGCAATCACCACTTGCCGGTGGACACCACCCACACCTGCACAGGCACTCGCCGCTGGTTGCGCGCAGGCAGGTTTCGGTCTATTTTTTAAGTATATATGCTAATGTCTCGCAGTGTTTCCAGAATCAATATAACCGCACACTATTTTGTAACAAGGATATGCACATGAAAACCAGCCGACGAATCGCCACCCTGGTGGCAACAGCAGCAATCTTCCTGCCAGTTTTGTCATGCGCAGACCGGGCCAGCCACCAGCAAGCCGTCGAGAAACTGTTCGAATTGACACACATGCAACAGAAAATCGAGGTCAGCGTGAACAACGTACTCGCACTACAACTTCAGCAAAGTCCGGAATTACGCGAACACGAAGACCTGCTAAAGCAATTTCTCGAGAAGAATATTGGCTGGTCAGGCATGCAGGACAGGCTTGTCACGATGTACATGGAAGCATTTACAGAACAGGAACTGCACGATATCAACACTTTCTACAGCACCTCGGCCGGGCAGAAAATGATCAAGAACCTGCCGAACCTCATCCAGCAGCGTGACCGCCTTGCGATGCAGCGAATGCAGGATAATATCGGCGAACTGCAGCAGGCAATTGCAGGCCGTACAGGTAAATAACAGACCGTTACGTTGCCATCCTTATTAGCGTCACACAAAAATGGCCGCCCGCAAGGCTACCAGCCGCCTTGCCTGATACCACCCTTCTCGACCGGGTATTTACCCTTGATCCAGCCATAGAAGGCACCCTCAAGATGGTAGATATTTTCGAAACCGTGGGCATACAGGACCGGCTCGGCCTGACGCGTTCTGGACCCGTTAATGCAATAGATCAGCACATCGGTGTCGCGCCGGATTTTATCCAGACGCTGTTCCAGTTCCGGCATCGGAATGTTGATCGCACCGGGGATATGGGCCACCTGGAATTCAGCCGGAGTGCGCAGGTCGATCACCTGCAGCGCCTGCCGTGCAGCCGCCGGCGGCTGGATGTCTTTCGGCGCAAGACCAGGAGACAGAAAGTCATCAGCAGCCCGGACCATTAATGAAAGCAGCGCCATCAGCAGCAAATAATGCGCGCGTTTCACATTGAACATTTCACTGCCTGCCTGTTAGTTCCTCAGCTTCTCGATCTTCTCCCTGACCTCGCCCGGTGACAATTCCCGGGTCTTCCTGGCCTCCTGGTACCAGTCGATCTCCTGCTGGGAATACTTCGCAATCGTGTCCTCGAATATCTCGACCTTGAAATCATTCTTGCGCAGGTTAATGACATACTCGCCCAGCCTGTCGCGGATGAGCAGTCGCCGCGCTTCCCTGACGGCCCTGTCATCCTCCAGGCTTTCATGGGCCGCATCGCGCATGTCCAGCACCTTCACCAGGTGCCAGCCGGCCGGCGATTCCACCGGACCACCTATCTCGCCCGGGGCCAGCGCAAAGGTCGCCGCATCCAGTCCGGGGAAGCCGCTGCCTTTCGAGACCCAGCCGATTTTGCCCAGTGTCTTCGCTGCATCGGGAACGGTGGAATGTTCGGCGGCCGCCTTCGACATGGTCAATTCACCGGACTCGATCTTCTGCTTGATTTCCGCAGCCTCCGCCTCGGTCTCCAGTACCACCATCTGTACATCACGTACCTCCGGGACCACGATCTGGTCACGGTGCGAGTCAAAATACGCTGCCAGTTCCGCTTCAGTCGGTTCCATCTCTTTCAGCAGACTGTTGCGGTGCAGGTTGATCAGGAGGGTCTTGCGATACTCCCCGATCCGGGCCAGGTAGGACGGGTCCTGCTCCAGGCCGGCGGCCCTCGCCTTCACGGACATGAGCCGGTTGTCGATGATGCCGTTCAGGGCCTTGAGACGGTTCTCCATGGAGCCGGCATTTGCCGGGGTTCCCAGCAGTCCCTTGACCTCACCCCAGGAAACCGGCGTTCCGTCCACGCGGGCCACCACAGTCGTGTCAATCCGCACCTCGTCGTCGTCCGGGTCGAGTTCCGCCTCAATCACGACAACTTCAACACCCTCTCTCAGTTTCTGCTGGAGCGCGCTCATGCTTGTCATAAATCGCTGTTTGTGAAGACGGGCCTCGATGCCGGCACGGACTTCCTCGGTAAGTTCCGTACCTTCAGCAACGTGATTGTCGAAGAAATTGCGGACCTCGGCATCGGTCACATCAATCGCATCGACCACCGTTTTCTGCCGGTACAGTGCCGCGAGAATGGAATCCGAGAAGGTCGCCAGTTCCTGTTGATAGGCCGGGTCCCGGTCCTTGCCCTGTTTAAGGGCATCGAGGTAGAGCAGGTTTGCGCTGATGTGCTTGTCCAGCAGGGTCAGCCGCACGGTATCCCGCTCCGGCGTACCCAGTTCCGGCATGGATAACCCGACAATGGCGGAGCTGTTCATCATGGTATTGATTTCGCTGAAGGTGATGACCTGGTCACCCACCCGGGCGATCATGTCCACCGGCGCAGGCGCGGACGCCGCTTCCATAGAAACAGCAGGCGCCTCTGCACTGGCGGCAACATCCGCCGGTTCCCGGCTGCACGCCACGAGCAGCACCGTGACGAGCATGAGTAATATGACCTTCAACGGATTACGCAGTAAAACTTTCATTGTGATTATTCCTGATTAACAGGTTAGTAAACGTTGGCGAGTCGTCCGCGGACTGCCGACACCACATGAGAAAAATAATAACACGACCAGCCAGGGGGCCTGCAGGCGCGGCGTTCCGTCCGCAATGTGTATGTATATAACAGCATGAAAAAACCGGGAGGGGAAAAAGTCTTCCCCCTCCCGTGGTTGCTGCCTGCCCGTATTGCCCGGGCGGACGTATTACTGCGCCGCTACCAGCCGCAGGTGGTATTACCGGTGCCCTGGTTGGCTTCCGATACCGCCACCCATACCTTCTCGGCGAGGCGGTCTTCAGTCAGGTGGCGTTTCCAGAGCGTACCGTTACAGCCTTCGTTGTATCCAATACAGTTATTCGGACTGGATTCCGCATCTGAACAACTCGGGGCAGAACATTGCGCACCGGCATTATCGGTACAGGACACCAGGGTCTCAAAACCGGTAGTGGGACCGCCTGACAGGGTATGACAGGCGGTACAGACATCCGCACCGCCGGGCTCATAGGGCAGATTGCCATTATGGGCATCCGGATCACCGGCCACATGGCCGAATAATTCGATTTCCACCTTATCCATGAGTTTGCGGGTGATACGCTCCTTCATGCCGTGTCGCAGCCATTTCCCCCCGGTTTCCGCTATCTTGCTCGTGTTATCGCCGTGGCAGTTCTTGCAGACAGCGCCAAGCGGGCTTGCCTCGTCTGTATAGGTGTGCATCCAGGTCACAACCTCATCAAAACTACCGCCGAAGATATTTGCCTTGAGAGGCTTGTCAGTGGCCCCATCCTTCATGATCGGGATGCCGTCTGAACCAACCCTGTGACAGGTACCGCACTTCAGCGGACCGTGCGAGCCGTCATGGTTGAGGCTCGCCGCCTGAGCATACGAGGTCGTGTCGATGTTCGGCGTAACCGGGTACAGGCCGTGGATCGACTCGTGACAGCCCTGGCAGGTGATGTCCTGGTGACCACGCGAGTAACGCATCAGCGAAGCCTTGCGCGGGTAGTTGAACGGCGGGAACGCATTGATGTTACCGCTTTGCTCAACATACGGCGCCTTGTGGCAGTCCGCACAGTGCGGCTCACCCGGCGACAGCCAGTGATCACGTCCGTCGGTCGCCGCCGAGAACGGTACCGGTACCGCCACCGATCCGCCCGGCAGGGTTGCCTGCGCAGCCGTCACGCAGTCCGGCGTGGTGCAGAAGTCCAGCAGGCTGACGTTGAAGTCACCGTCCGTATCGGTCGAACCGCAGATATGGAACGCCGGGGCACCCGGGTACGCCACGCCGCAGTCAATCAGGCCGGTGCCGCCGCCGGTCGAGCAGGCCGCTGCACTGTTGACGTTGACCTCCACCGTGGCGACGTTGCCGTCATGCGCCGGATCCACCGGTATCACGCCGAAATAACCCGCCACGTAGTTGCACAGACCCGGATCCGGTGCCCAGATCGCATGGGTCTCGTCCACCGGGTTGGTGGTCTTCGGGTCCAGCCAGGAAATGGCCTGCGCCTCGGTGGTGCCGATCGCCAGCGCCACATCGGCCAGCGTACCGCCGTTCGGATGACCGGCAACCGGTTCACGCACATGCCCCGGATCACCCGGTCGAGCATTCACGAGGTCAGCCACGTTCTCGGCCTTCCACATCTCCTGACCCAACTGCTGGTGACAGTTCGTACACCAGATACCCTTGCCGTCGTTGGCCACGTTATCTGCCAGCCACTGACCCACCGGGTTCAGGTGCGCCGGCGTCTCCGCTCCGTCCACGTCCTTCATCGGGTTGGAGTGCACGTCACGGCCGACGAAGCAGCCACCGTTGGCATCACGATTATCGAGGCCGGCATAGAAATTGTCGCCGTCCAGCGTGATCGGGTAACCGCTCATATCGCCGTCCGAACGGTGCGCCGGGTGACAACCCTGGCAACCGCCGTCACGGCCTTCGTTGTCGTTAAAGACGATCGTGCCGCCCTCGGTCACGTTGCGGTGGTTGTAATGGATCGCCTCTGTCAACGGCGGAATAAGGTCACCGTCCGCGCAAGTAATACTGCCCGGTCCGCAACTGGCCGACTTGACCACGGCAATCACATTATCCGCATGGCACTTCTGGCAGATCACGCTCTCGTGACCGGCACGGGTGTTCTGCGCCAGCGCAAACGGTGCAGAACCGGCACCGGGATTGCCTCGCGAGACCTTCAGCGGTCCGCCATCACAATCGCCCAGACCTTTGGCACAGGTGACACCCGGGTAGTTGTCCAGGAAACCGGTACCGTGTTCACTGTCGTGGCGCGCCAGGATACTGACCGCCGCGCCCTTGAGTCGTGCATACCAGTCAGAACCCGTCTGCATGCTCGGGTAGTAGGCCAGCCAGAAGTTCATCTCCTGCTGTACCAGTGCCCAGTCCGCCGGGTTGTCGTTCGGGCTGTTCACGTTCGGTACGCCCGGTGCCTTCTCCGGGGGGGCCGAGTGACAGCGCTCGCAGTTCGGTATGTCGATCGGTGCCGTACCGAAGCCGATCACCTCGTTGCCGGAACTGTCCAGCACGGCTGCACCCATGCCGTCTGCGGCATTCGGGTCGTAGTTGTACATCTGTGCCTTCATTGCCACATAAGGACGCACCGAGTCCTCATCCACCAGCCCCGGGTTACTGAAGAAGTCGATGGTGTCCTCGAATGGCGTCAGCGGCAGACCCAGCGCCTCCCAGATGCGCGGCGAGGTCAGCATGATCGGCAGGTCTTCCAGCACCTTCATCTGTGTGTATACCACCGTGCCGGCATCGCCCGAGTAGGTCAGCAGACCTTCCATGTTATGACCCGCCGGACCGAAGTTGGTCGGGTAGTCGACATGCAGACCCAGCCGTAGCTTGTCCGCTTCCGGCCGGTCGCCGCCCGGGATACCCCCGGCACCCTCAACACCGTGGGCACTCACCTCGTAGATATACAGGTGGTTCCACACCACATTCTGGTAGTTATCGATCGGTACGCCGAAGGTGCCACCGACGTCGTCGTAGGCGCCGTTGCCCAGCACCACGTCACGTGCACCGTTGTACAGCGGGTTGCCATCCCTGCCCGATAGCTTGAAAGAACCATCCGGGTTCAGGTCGGCGGCATCGGCCACCGTGTTCCACGCCAGCAGCGAGTTGCCTTCAACATTACTGATCAGTGTAGTGCTCTGATGCTTGCCGCGACCGTCGTTGCGCGGCTGCGCATCATGCCAGTAGCGCAGCACATATTTCTTGAAGTTGCCGTTACCGTCCAGTTCCATGTCGCGCAACACAATCTCGCGACCCAGTACATCCGGGTTATTGCCGCTGGTGATGCCGGCGTTCGGGTCACCCTCCAGGAGACGCGGGTGTTCATTTTCTGTGGCGCCCGCCGGCTTGACCACCTGCGCCAGGATAGAGTTGTACACCGGCAGCACACAGCAATAGGCAAACTCGAACCCGGTGCAGTGCATACCCAGTTCGTAGTTCATCAGGATCTTGAAGTCGGTCTGGTTCGGGAATCCACTCCCGCCGCCACAGCCCTGACCGGAGACCGGGAACGGCGGGGTCTGCACGTTATCCTGGATTGCGTAGATGTTGTCAGCACAGGTATTGCCGGAGTAACTCCAGCTACCGCTGGTCTGCAGATTCGCAAGCCCGAGTGAAGTACTGGTCGCCACATCAAACAACTCGACCGGCCCACCCCCCCGCTTGGGTTTGTCAGCACCCCCGTCGGCAGTCAGCGTGGATCCGTCCCAACTGGCTGAATCGATATGCAGTCCACCGCCGTGGCCAGCCAGTGCTGAACCTGCTGTCAATACCAGTACAGCGCCGGCACATGCCAGCAAGGCCCTTGCCTTGCGCGCAATTTTTGCAGGTGAAATCGGATACATGGTCACTCCTCCCGGATTATGAGTGCGACCCGCTCCCTTGATTATTGCGTCCCCCGCAGGAACCGGGTCGAAGATTCTATATTTGTGCAGCAACAAAACTATAAATTGAATCTAGCAATATCCAAGCCATGCCGGGCTTGATTACAAGTTCCTGTTTCATATCAGGGCCGGCGCTATTGTCCGTTCAGAGATGCATCAGCTTTGTCATGTAACAGACAATTATGTCAGTCGCCGCCTGTCAGTATTGTCGGTTATGAATGTGCATTTTCACGATACACTATTACCTATGCATGATATTCACCACTTACCGAAACCGCATTTGTCACAGCTGACACCTGCCATCAACCGTGGCCGGCGGAAAATTTCGGGTTTGCTGCTCGCTACGCTATTCGGGCTGGCAATACCGGCATTTGCCGGTGAACTGGAAGACTATCCGGACGTCGGCCCTGCTCCATCGCTGGAACTCGCGGATCTTGGCGGCAAAACACACTCGCTGGCAGATTATCGCGGACAGGTGGTGCTACTGAATTTCTGGGCCACGTGGTGCCCGCCCTGCCTGGTCGAAATGCCCGCCATGCAACGCCTGAAAGATACTTTTCCCGGCACGACGTTTACCATTCTTGCCGTCAATGTGAAGGAAACCCGCGAGAAAGCCTGGCGATTCCAGCAACTCGTTAATGTGAATTTCACTGTATTGCTCGACAAGGCAGGCATCGCCGCACAGGACTGGCATGTGAGCATGTATCCAACCAGTTATCTGATCGATAAAACCGGTCGTATCCGCTACGTGGCGTACGGGACGCCCGCGTGGGAGAGTGCGGAAGTCAAACAACTCATCCAGGCCCTTCTGGAACCAGGCGATTCACAGCCCCTGGCAGACGCACAGTGACTGTCCTGCACCAACAATCAGGACAATCCTCACACCCCGTTCAGTGCATAGCGTTTAAGTTTCCGGTAAAGGGTGCGCTCACTTACGCCAAGTTCCGCCGCCACCCGCTTGCGGTTACCCTCGCAACGGGCAAGCAATGCGTTGATATGACGGGCCTCGACCGCCTGCAACGAGCTTAGCCCCTGTGCTGCAGGTTTTTCCGGGCGCCGTGCAGATGCCCGTATCCCGGCGCCGGCCACTTCATCTTCAGCATCCATATTACGCACACGCGCCACGGTTAACTGGGATATCACCTGCCGGATATTGTCTGTATTAATCGTTCCATTGCTGCAATGGGTGGCCGCGACACTCAGAATATTACGTAATTCACGTATATTGCCCGGATAGTGGTAACCAACAAGTGCCTGCACTGCATCATCTGTCAGGTGGTAACTGCGTTGCATGGCCCTGCCCGCACATTCAAGCAGGTTTTCCGTCAGCAGAGGAATATCGTCCAGGCGCTCGCGCAGGTTCGGTACACGGATGTTCAGGCAGGCGATCCGGTAATAGAGGTCCTCGCGAAATTTCCCGGCCAGTACCCGTTCCCATAGATGTCGATTGGTTGAGCAGATAATACGCACGTCCGACTTGAGCGTTTTATGGCCGCCAACCCGGCGGTACTGTCCGGTTTCCAGTACACGTAACAGCTTGGCCTGCAACTGCATTGGCAATTCACCAATCTCGTCAAGGCACAGCGTGCCGCCTTCAGCCTGCTCGAACAAACCGGCCTTCTCTCCCATGCTGCCGGTAAAGGCGCCCCGCACATGCCCGAACACCTCGGACTCGAATAACGACTCAGTCAGCACAGTACAGTCAACCACCATGAATGGAGACGCCTTGCGTACAGACTGATCGTGTATGAACTTGGCACCGAGTTCCTTGCCGGTGCCGGTCTCACCCTGCAGCAGCACCGTGGCATCCGAGTCAGCAGCGAGTTTCAGCTGTTCCATGTAGGCGAGAAATGGTTTGCTCTGACCGACCATCCGGTCTTCAGCATTGCTGCAGTCCACCCGCGCCGACAGCTCCTCAACCGTCTCGCCCATATAAAGCAATCCATCCGGGCCCGACAGGGGATGCGCGGTCACACGTACCTGGTGCATGCGGTGTTCCGAATCATAGTGAATATGCAGGCAGGAATACGGATCGCCTGAACTGAACACCTGTTGGTGAGGACAATCCTCTCCCATTTCGCTGCAAGGCTTGTCATTACCATGACTGACCTGAAAACAGGTTTTGCCGATCGCCCATTCGCGGGCCCTGCCATAGACCTGTTCGTAGGCCTTGTTCGCCGCCAGGACACGGTAATCACGATCGATTACCACATAGGGTTTTTCGTGACTATCAACCAGTGACTGCAAATCAATTGTGGATGCTTTTTTGTTGTTTTGTGCCATATCATGCCCCGGGACGCCCCAATTTTTGCAGGTTTTATGACAAAAATGTCAGCCAGATTCCTCCGCAACAGTCTGAACTGACATATTTGACGTGTCATTGATATCAATCAAACAACTGCGCACATCCATACACCTGATCATCAATGAATATCTGAAATAACACCCAAACGGCATGCCGGTGGTCCTCTAATGGCACCGCTGCCCTGCTAACCCCCACCCCCCCCCGCAGAGGGAGGGTTGGGGCGAGCGAAGCGAGGGGCCGGAGATCAAGGAAAAAATATCTGCTCGATATTCCATCCCCTCTCCCCGGCCATCAGGGCAGCCAGGATTGCCAGACTGTGACTATGTCACAGGTATAACCCTCTGAAATGGCGTTAAGCTTTTGTATCAGCAATCATTGCTGATTTCATTTATCATGTCAGCGGGCTGTTGCCGGTCACCGCACGGTTACTGACCAACGGGTAATTTTTCAATCATATATCTCGCCATTTAGGCCGAAATTAATTTATTCGTCGTGACTGAAATCAACAATAAAACTGCCAGCCTGCACGCCAATGGACTGGAATGCATCCGCGATGACCGTACCCTGTTCAGCCAACTGGATTTCACGCTGCACCCCGGCCAGGTACTGTTGCTGGAGGGGCGCAACGGCAGCGGCAAGACATCGCTGCTGCGCATTTTGTGCGGCATTCGCCTGCCGGATGAAGGCAGTATCACCTGGGATGGTACCGACATCGGCCGGCTTGGCCCGGATTACCATCAGCACATGGCCTATGTCGGCCACCGCGACGGCAACAAACTTGACCTGACGCCGTTCGAGAATCTCGCCATGGCCCGCGCACTCGGCAAGGCCAATGACACGCCGCTGCAGGTAGCGCTGGAGCAAGTCGACCTGCAGGGTTTCGAGGATGTCCCCACCCGCAACCTGTCCGCCGGACAGCAACGCCGGCTGGCGCTGGCGCGGTTACTGGTCACGGACACGGTACTGTGGATACTCGACGAGCCGTTCACATCACTGGATGTCGACGGCATCCGGATTGTCGAGGCATTGCTCGACCGGCACACGGCACAGGGCGGCATGCTCGCAGTGACCTCTCACCACACCGTCAACCTGGACCACAGCCGGGTTCAGCGCATCAACCTGTCATCATGAGCACTGATTCACTGTCACGCGCCTTTACCGTGCTGATCAGGCGCGACCTGCTACTGGCTGCCCGGCGGCGTGCCGAGATGGCGAACCCGCTGCTGTTTTTCATTCTTGTCACCAGCCTGTTTCCGCTCGGCATCGGTGCCAACCCCAACCTGTTGCAGGCGGTGGCACCCGGCATTATCTGGGTGGCCGCCCTGCTGGCAGCCATGCTGTCGCTCGACAGTGTGTTCAGGTCCGATTTCGAGGACGGCACGCTGGAACAGTACCTGATGAGTTCGCACCCGGTATCGGTGCTGGTGCTGGCCAAGGTCATCGCCCACTGGCTGGTGACCGGCCTGCCCCTGCTGGTTATCTCGCCCCTGCTCGGCATCCTG
>JAOULY010000172.1 GCA_029881775.1 Gammaproteobacteria bacterium | reverse complement strand
ACGAATAGAGGCCGGCAAGCTTGAACTATCGAATGCCCCGCTGGACATCGTGAACACCGTCAACGAGACGCTCCAGCTATTTGAGCCCGAGGCCATTCGTCGCGGACTGACGCTTGGCTGCAAATTTACCGAAGATGTACCCCGCTGCCTGCTTGGCGATGAAGGGCGAATCAGGCAGATCCTGATTAACCTGGTCGGTAACGCCATCAAGTTCACTGACGAAGGCTCTGTCAGCGTGCGCGTCGCCACGCAAGCTGTCAGCGCGCATAAAACAAACATTATTATCGAAGTCGCTGATACCGGAATCGGCATCTCCGATGCTGCACGTGACAAGGTATTCGAGGCTTTTTGCCAGGAAAATACTGAACAGGTACACAGCAAGGGCGGCACCGGCCTGGGACTGGCAATTACCCGGCAACTGGTCAGCATGATGGCCGGCAGCATCGAGGTTAAGAGCAACAGCGACAGGGGAACGGTCTTTATCCTGCGACTGCCGATGAATGTCGCCAGTGAAGCGGAAAACCCCGCCATGGCCGCAACAGCGGCACACAGCACCACCCTGCCCGGTAACACGCTTACCGACAAATCCATACTGATTGCCGAGGACAACCTGGTTAACCAGTTCTATGCCGCCGAGATTCTCAAATCAATGGGCTGTCACGTAACCACAGCGAATGACGGTGAACTGGCGGTAGCGGCCTGTCACTCAGGCCGGTTCGATGCCATCCTGATGGACATGCAGATGCCTAACCTGGATGGCCTTGAGGCCACGCGCGCCATTCGCCACATGGAAGACGGCGCCAACAGGCGTACGCCCATCATTGCTGTCACAGCCAATGCGCAGGCGGGTGAACGCGAGAACTGTATCAATGCAGGCCTGGACGATTTCATCAGCAAGCCTTTCAGCGTGTCTGAATTGCAGTCAGTGCTGGCACGCTGGCTCCGGCATGACATGGCGCATACGGATAACAACCCGCTGCACTGAGGCACCAGTCACTGGCGCAGCTTTAACCGTCTACGACCCGGTACTCACCCGGCGCCAGCCCGTCCAGTTGCCAGTCGGCAACGGCATACCGCACCAGGCGCAGGGTGGGATAGCCGATGTGAGCCGTCATGCGACGAACCTGGCGGTTGCGCCCTTCTGTGATCGACAGGTCGATCCAGCAGGTGGGGATATTCCTGCGTTCGCGTATCGGCGGATCACGTGTCCACAGCATCGGCGCCTCAATCAGTGCAGCATCAGCCGGTTGCGTCACTCCGTCTTTCAGCTGAATACCCTGCCGCAGGCGTTCCAGGTCCGCCTCCGTCGGGATGCCCTCCACCTGTACCCAATAGCTTTTTTTCTTGCTGAAATTCGGGTTGGCAATACGCTGTTGCAGCTTGCCATCATCGGTGAGCACGAGCAGACCTTCGCTGTCATAGTCGAGTCGACCCGCACAATACACACCCGGTATATCGATGAAGTCGGCCAGTGTCGCCTTGTCATCGTCCGTAGTGAACTGTGAAAGAACCCGAAAGGGTTTGTTGAACAGCACGATCACGTAATCTGCCTTATATGTACAGTAGAATAACCGGGGAGCTGTCGTCTCGCCGCGACAGATAATATGCCTGTAATTAAAGCATATATCGCAAGTCGAAACCTGGTGGTCGCCATACCACGACATAATTCTCCCGCCAGTCTCCAGGCTGCACGCAGGGCCGGACTGTATGTTACTGACGCCAATAGTAATCCGGGAAATGGCCCGTTACTTGCTGTAGTCAGGGTGCGGAAAACGCACACCATTCCCGCTGGAATGGTCCTGATTACTGTACCTCTGGAGATAGCAATGAAGACGATTATTTTTACCGCAGCACTCGTATCCGGACTGGCAGGTCTCGTTCAGGCAGAAGAGACCGCAGCGATTTCTTTTGAAGACCTGGACGTCAACAACAATGAGGCCCTGAGTGTCGCCGAAACCGGTAACCTGCCGGAGATTTCAGCACAGTGGAGTACGCTGGACATGGACGGTGATGGCCAGCTGAGCAAAGATGAATTTGCCGGCTACACCACGCCTGCCCCTGCTGCAGGCAATCAGTAAGCGGTTACATTCGCCCGGCCATTGGCCGGGCGAATGATATTTATATTCCGTTAGTTACCCATACCCTGCACGGCCAGTGGCAGGACACTAGTCGAAGTAATTCGCATCGTGCTGGATTTCACTGGCCATCTGCGTGAGCCTGCCGGAAATCTTTCCCATCATCTCGAGCAAAGCCGTATCCAGCCCGGATTCGATTATCAGGGCCAGTTCGTCGTAGTGGCGCTCAGGGATGATATCGCCAGAACTCTCGACCAGCTCACGGAAGCGCAGCGCCATCTGCCTGGCATGTTCAGACTGGTGCATATTCTAGACTCCTTCGATGTCGAGTGGACCGCTGTCCAGGTAGTGTTCGCCTTTTTCGTAAATAGTCCTGGCCGACCCGACGATCAGTGGATCCGGTGGCGTCACCACCCTTTTGTCCTTGTTATGGTAGTCAAGACTGTTTAATACAAATTTCATGGCATTGATGCGCGCCCGCTTCTTGCAATCTGATTTAACAACCGTCCACGGGGCGTCGGCCGTATCGGTATAGAAGAACATGGCTTCCTTGGCCTCGGTATAGTGCTGCCACTTGTCGAGCGATGCCATGTCGATCGGGCTCAGTTTCCATTGTTTCAGCGGGTCATGCTTGCGCCCCTGGAAACGCCGGAACTGCTCGTTGCGGCTGACAGAAAACCAGAGCTTGTATAATTTGATCCCGCTACGCACCAGCATGCGCTCCAGGTCCGGCGCCTGGCGCATGAACTCGAGGTATTCGCCCGGCTGGCAAAACCCCATCACCCGCTCCACGCCGGCACGGTTGTACCAGGAACGATCGAACAGCACGATCTCGCCCTTGGTCGGCATGTGTTTAATGTAACGCTGGAAATACCACTGCCCCATTTCCTCGGTGGACGGCTTCTCCAGTGCCACCACGCGTGCACCACGCGGGTTGAGGTGTTCCATGAAGCGCTTGATGGTACCGCCCTTGCCCGCCGCATCGCGGCCCTCACACATGATAACCACGCGCTGGCCGGTTTCCTTGACCCAGCCCTGCATTTTCAGCAGTTCAATTTGCAGTTGCTGCTTGGTGGTCTCGTACTCTTCACGTCCCATTTTCCTTTCATAGGGATAGTTCGCGTCCTGGAAAATATTTTTCTTGCCGAGTGACTTGATATCCGCGAGGGTCGCGAGTTCCGGCATATCCCGGTCTTGCGCAAGCTCTGCCAACGCGCTGGTGTGATCATCTGCCATATTTTTTCCTGTTCCTGATGCCGGATCGCTGAAAACCCGGTGAATTTCGATGTTATATCACCGTTCTTCGGTACTAGGCTTCCAAACTAGACAAAACCCTTGCCGCCTATCTTGATATAAATCAAGCAAGTCGGATTGGCGAGTGCAGGCACAGGCAGTAACCTGATTATCCAGGCGGTTGCTTGCCGAAACCGGTAAGCTGGGGGAAAATTGCTGACCGGTTGCGTAACTTCCTGGCAGCGTGTCGGGTGGCATTGGCGCCATGGTCTTTTAACGATACCGGCAGTATCACATTTGAGCAGAGGACACCGCAATGCGATCAACCACTATTATTTTTTTACTGCTGGTAATTACCCCGTTGCAAGCGGCTGTGGTCGGTAAGGAAGTCTGTTACCAGGCCGGTGATACGAACATGAAAGGCTATTACGCCTACGACGACGCCATTACCGGCAAACGGCCCGGCATACTCGTGGTGCACGAATGGTGGGGACATAATGACTATGCACGCAAACGTGCCGAGATGCTGGCCGCGCTCGGTTATGCCGCCCTCGCCGTGGACATGTATGGTGACGGCAAGACCGCCGGGCACCCGGAAGACGCCGGCAAGTTTGCCGGGGCCGTGCGCAAGGACCTGGCAACGCTGCAGTCGCGTTTCAACGCGGCGCGTGACTTCCTGAACTCGCAGGCTGCCGTCAACCCGGAACACAACGCAGCGATCGGCTACTGCTTCGGCGGCAGCGTGGTGCTGTCCATGGCCCGCGCCGGCGCAGACCTCGACGGCGTGGTCAGTTTCCACGGCAGTCTCGGCGGGCTGCCGCCGGTCGACAGCAAAATCACGGCAAAAGTGCTGGTCGCCAACGGTGCCGACGACACGTTCATCAGCGCCGAGTCCATCGCGGTTTTCAGGGATGACATGGATGTTGCCGGCGCCGACTACACGTTTATCAACTATCCGGGTGCAAAACACAGCTTTACCAACCCGGGCGCCAATGCCTTCGGTGAGCAATTCAAGCTGCCGCTTGAATATAACAAGGAGGCTGATACCGCCTCCTGGCAGGCCATGCAGGACTTTTTTAACGACTTGTTCAAACAAGTCGACTGACAATAAACACACGGGGAGAAAACGATGCTGAAGACAGGTGATATTGCACCGGCAATTGAATTACCGGACGCGGACATGAACATGCGCACGCTGGAAGAATTCGCCGGCAGCTGGGTGCTGATCTACTTTTACCCGAAAGATGACACCCCCGGCTGCACCATACAGGCCAATGAGTTCACGGACCTGAGCGATGCTTATACCGAGGCCGGCATTACCGTGCTGGGCATCAGCCCCGACGACTGCTTCAGCCACCAGGCGTTTCGCGAGAAGTTCGGACTGCGGATCGTGCTGCTCGCAGACGTCGACAAAATCGCCTGTAATAACTACGGCGTATACCAGGAGAAGGAGAAAAACGGCGTCAGGAAAATGGGCGTCGTTCGCTCCAGTTTCATCGTCCGCCCGGATGGCACGCTGGCCTATGTCGAGTACGGCGTGACACCGAAAGACCACGCCGGCAAGATGCTTGAGTTTATCCGTACAGAGGCAGGGTGACACAGTCGGCCGGTCTACCCGGCCGCCTTGCCCGCACAGGTGCGACTTACGACCCGCTCAGCCATGTTCACGATCGGGTCGACAGGTAGCGACTGTCGATCTGCGTCATTGCCGGTGCGACGCACATGGAGGTTCAGGGCAGGATGCCGCGAGCGGCCGGTGTGACAACCCTCATCACCATAGACCACCGGTTGGGGATTGCCTCCCCCGATTACGCTACTGAACAGGCCGCCAGCAGTACGGTCAGGACATCTCCAGCATTCTTTCATGCGCCAACAGTTTTTTCTTGTAACGCGACTGCACGATATCGACGATCACCATGACGAAGATGACCATGTAGAACGTTGTCTTGCTCATTGGCGTGACTTCATGGC
>JAOULY010000170.1 GCA_029881775.1 Gammaproteobacteria bacterium | reverse complement strand
TCGCCTGCAGCATTACTACCAGTTCCAGGTGGTGCTGAAACCGTCGCCCGACAATATCCAGGACCTGTATCTCGGTTCACTGCGCGAGCTCGGCATCGATACGCTGGTACACGATATTCGCTTCGTCGAGGATAACTGGGAATCACCCACGCTCGGCGCCTGGGGGCTGGGCTGGGAAGTCTGGCTGAACGGCATGGAAGTCACGCAATTCACCTATTTCCAGCAGGTCGGCGGCCTGGAATGCAAGCCGGTCACCGGCGAGATCACCTATGGCCTGGAGCGCATCGCCATGTACCTGCAGGAGGTTGAAAGTGTATTTGACCTGGTGTGGACGGAAAGCCCGGACGGCCCGATCAGCTACCGCGATGTTTTCCACCAGAACGAGGTGGAAATGTCAGCCTACAATTTTGAACACGCAGATGTCGACGCCATGTTTGGCTGGTTCGATACCTGCGAACGGGAAAGCAACCGCATGATCGAGGCAGGACTGCCGTTGCCCGCCTATGAAATGGCCCTGAAGGCGTCGCATGCCTTCAACCTGCTGGACGCCCGCAGCGCCATATCGGTTACCGAACGGCAGCGCTATATCTTGCGGGTGCGCACACTCTCACGCCAGGTCGCGGAGGCCTACTATGCCAGCCGCGAGGCGCTGGGCTTCCCGATGCTGGCAGCGGGAGATACGGCACCATGAGCAAGACCGCCGACCTGCTGGTGGAAATCGGCACCGAGGAACTGCCGCCCAAGGCCCTGCGTCGCATGCACGATGCCTTCCGCGATGCGCTCGATCTGCAGCTGAACGAAAATCACCTGCCACACGGCGAGTGCATTGCATTCGCCACGCCACGCAGACTTGCCGTAGTGATACGCGACGTGCCTCTGCAACAAGCTGATCGCGAAGTTACGCGACGCGGTCCTGCACTGAAGGCAGCGTTTGATGCTGACGGCAAACCGACCAAACCCGCAGAAGGCTTCGCGCGATCCTGCGGCGTCAGTGTCGATGCATTGCAGACACTGGAAACCGACAAGGGTGCATGGCTGGTCTGGCAATCTACCGAACCCGGCAAGGACTGTGCGCAACTGCTGCCGGACATGGTAGAACAGGCGCTCAAACAACTGCCGGTTCCGAAGCGCATGCGCTGGGGTAACAACACGTTTGAATTCGTGCGTCCGGTTCACTGGATCGTGCTGATGCTGGGCGAGACAACTGTACCGGCAACAATCATGGGCATCACCAGTGGCAATATGTCGCGTGGTCACCGCTTTCACCGTAATGAAGATATTGCCATCAACACGCCTGCGGAATATTCACACACACTCGAACAGCAGGGCATGGTCATCGCCGACATGGAGCAGAGACGCGAGTCGATTCGCACCCAGGTTATCGAGGCCGGCAAGGCATGCGGTGGCAAGGCAGTCATCGACGACAGCCTGCTGGACGAAGTGACGGCACTGGTCGAATGGCCGGTGGCAATTACCGGTGATTTTGACAAGCGTTTCCTGGAAGTGCCTGCAGAGGCGCTTGTCTCCAGCATGCAGGACCATCAGAAATTTTTCCCTGTTCGGGCAAGCAATGGCAGCCTGATGCCGCAATTCATAACCGTTGCGAACATCGCCAGCAAGAACCCGTCACAGGTGCAATCCGGTAACGAGCGCGTAATTCGCCCGCGCCTGGAAGACGCGGTATTTTTCTGGGAACAGGATCGCAAGCAGACGCTGGCCGGGCGTGCGCCACAACTGCACAAGATGACCTTCCAGCAACAGCTCGGCACACTCGGTGACAAGCAGCAGCGCATTGTATTACTGGCCACGTACATAGCCGATACGCTTGGCTTTGACGTGACACAGGCACAACGCGCCGCTGAACTGTGCAAGTGCGACCTGCTTACCAGTATGGTTTACGAATTTCCGGAACTGCAGGGAATCATGGGGCGCTACTACGCATTGCATGACGGAGAGGATGCGGCGGTGGCTGCCGCGCTCGATGAACAGTACCAGCCACGCTTTGCCGGTGACACCCTGCCGGCATCGGCCACCGGCCAGGTACTGGCGCTGGCTGAACGAATCGACACCCTGGTCGGCATTTTTGCCATTGGCCAGCCGCCAACCGGCGACAAGGATCCGTTTGCACTGCGTCGTGCCGCGCTCGGCGTGTTGCGCATTATCATCGAGAAAGAACTGGAAATTGACCTGCGCGAGCTGCTGTCGAAGGCCGCGTCCGGATTTGATGAAAATATTGATGCCGATGCTGCTGTGGAAAGCCTGTATGACTTCATAATGGGCCGGCTACGTAACTGGTATACCGAACAGTGTGATTATGATGTTCACGTGTTCGAGGCGGTACTGGCCCGGCAACCGGCACGCCCGCTGGATTTCGATCAACGCATGCAGGCCGTGCGCGCCTTCAATGAAATGCCGGAAGCTGCACACCTGAGTGCCGCAAACAAGCGTATTCGAAATATCCTGCGCAAGAGTGAAACAAAAATTCCGGCCTCGGTCGTTACCAGCCTGTTGCAGGAACCCGCCGAGCAGGCACTGGCCGAGGCCATAACCGAGCAGGAAAAAATCGTGCAGCCGCTGTTCAGGCAACGCGCCTATGCCGATGCACTGCGCAGCCTTGCCGGTCTGCAGGCACCGGTTGACCGCTTCTTCGACGATGTCATGGTCATGGCAGAAGATCCGGCCTTGCGCGATAATCGACTGGCGCTCCTGCAGGGACTGGCCAACCTGTTTCTGCAGGTTGCAGACATTTCACAACTCCAGTAACCGCAACCGACCCGCACGGTACGTATCGATGAGTGATCCAGATTCCTATACAAACATGCTCGCTGCCGTACAGTCTTTTCATGACAAGCACGATTTCAGGAATACCGGCGGTGAAGAACTGACTTACCGGATTTCACTGATGGCGGAAGAGCTCGGCGAAATTTCTGCCTGCGTTACCAAGGGCAAGCATCCTGCGAAACTGGCAGAAGAATGCGCCGACCTGTTCATACTGCTGATCGGGACGGCGATTGCTGCCGACTTCGATTTGTCGGATGAATTCTGGAAGAAAATGAAAAAGCTGGATAGCCGTGAATCACGCATGATTGAAGGGCGGATTCGCGTGTCCGAGTTCCGGGATAATTGATGCAGCTGGCAATCATCGGCGATCAGGGTGTAATTAACGATGCACCCGAAGACGGCGGCTCAACTCCGGATGCCTGGCGTCCGATCCGCGGCAGTCTCGAGGCAATAGCCCGTTTGCACCGCGCCGGCTGGCGCATCATTGTCGCATCCAACAAGCCAGGAATCGCGGATGGCACACTGCAACCGGACTCACTGGTTAGCCAGCAGGCCGTGCTTCGACGTCACGTAGCTGAAAGCGGCGGTGCCATTGAAGCGTTCAGTTATTGCCCACACGCGCCATCCTCCGGTTGCAACTGTCACCTGCCGGCAACCGGCTTATTGCAGGATATAGCCTCACGCCTGCATATTTCGCTTGATGACGTACCGGTGATTGGCGATTCGTTATCATATATTCAGGCTGCCCTGGCAATCGGCGCCCGTCCGGTACTGGTCAAAACCGGCAAGGGCATCGCTACTGTTAACCAGCCAGGTCTGGACCCCGCTGTTGCGGTGTTCAACGACCTCTACAGCGCTGTTGATTTTCTACTCAGGCAGGACCAATTAACAGCGGATCGCTAAATATGTTAACGACGCGCACGACTTCATACCCTGTTTTATGGCTACGCTCTCTCGCTTTCTGGATTGCGTTTCCCACATCAATTTTTATCTATGTTGTGTTACTGATGCTTGCCTTTCCGGTCTCGCATGAACGCCGCTGGGCACTGGTACAGAGCTGGGTTCACTTTGTCCTCTGGTGGCTGAAAATAACCTGTCGCCTGACGTACGAGGTTCAGGGCAAAGAGCATATCGGGAGTAATGCGGCAATTGTCTTCTCCAAGCATCAGTCAACCTGGGAAACGGTTGCCCTGCAGGAAATCTTTCCCCGCCAGGTATGGGTCGCCAAAAAAGAGCTCATGTCCATTCCGATATTTGGCTGGGGTCTTGCCTTGATGAAATGTATTGCCATCGAACGCGGCAGTGGTCGCGCAGCAGTCAAACAACTGGTTAGCCAGGGTAGCGCGCGACTGCGCGAGGGAATCTGGGTGGTCATTTTCCCGGAGGGTACCCGTAGCCCGCCAGGCATGCACGGCCGTTATCGTATCGGTGGTGCAGTGCTGGCCGAGCAGTCCGGTTTTCCGATCATCCCGGTTGCGCATAATGCCGGTGAATACTGGCCACGGAGAAGCTTCATCAAGCGACCCGGTGTGATTCAGGTTCGAATCGGCGCCCCGATCCAGCCTGATGGAAAAACAGCCCAGCAGATTCTTGATGAGGCCTCTCACTGGATCGAGGGCCAGATGGCCGAGATCACCACGCTGGGTCTGGCAAGCCCTGGTGTATCGTCATAGCGAGGACCGTAGTGGTGCGGCAATATCCTGCTGATTGAACCCATAGTCCGGGATTGCCGCGCTGGCTGTTAACGGCACGGGACATGATCCCCGGTCAGCCTCTCGACGGCTTCCCTGTCTTCACCTTTTCCATCTACATCATGCTCGCTCAGACGGCGTCGTGAGCCATTATCCGGGACGCCCTGGTTAATCACTTCCTCGTTGTACCGTCGGCCACCGGATACCGTAGCCCGCAATAACGCAGACTTCAGTCGAAAAACAGGCCCGGATCCACGTTAAACCGCCTGGACAACCGGCTGATATGTTTTTTGGTCAGGTTGCGCTGGCCCGATAGAATCCTTGATAGCAGCGACTTGTCGCCGATCTCAGGGAAATCGGCCACACCCAGGCCATGTTGGTCCATTAGCAGGCGCAACATCGCTACGTCGGCTGTATCGTCAAAAACCATGTCTTCAGGCCATTCACGCTGGCCGTCACTGCTTTCGTAAACAGCGATGGCTTTACCGAGTAAACCGATCAGGGCGTTCAATGCGACATCCGAATCCTCGTCATCGTCACCCATCAAGTCCTCGACCAGTTCCATCGCCATACCGTAATGTGTCTCGTCACGAATATTCAGTACCGGCCCGGCCGTTTCGGCGAATGTCTCAAAGGCTGCTTTCAAATCAACACCCATAGGGGTTACCTCCAGTAACGCACGACGCCAGAATGGTAGTGCGGCAGCTGTTTAATACCAGGGCTGTGAGTTGACTATATGGAAACCCACGGTTGACAAAATGTCAAATTGGGCGTCTTGCGATGCGTAGATAGGGCACCAAGCCGGTTAACGAGTGCCAGGAAA
>JAOULY010000171.1 GCA_029881775.1 Gammaproteobacteria bacterium | reverse complement strand
GGTCGGTTTCTTCGCCAACGGCGAGATTTCACACAACCGCCTGTACGGCTACACCGGCGTCCTGACCCTGTTTGTCTAGCGAACCAGGCTCGCTATCCGTCTCGGTGATTATCCATACGCCGTAGGAGCGCAGGCATGCGCGAACCCAATCGGGCTTGCTCGAAGCCAACATCCGTCTCGGTGATCATCCATACGCCGTAGGAGCGCAGGCATGCGCGAATCCAAACGGGCTCTTGCTAATTGACGATAACCGCTTTACCCCGGCTGAAAACGGCGCGCGCAATACCGGTTACGTTTTCCAGTACTGCTCCGTCGTAATCTGGCCTGGTTCACGCCGCCGGTTCTTTTGCATACCGCGTTCAGTCAGCACGGCCTGCGTATCGCTGACCATGGCAGGGTTACCGCAAATCATGACCTGGGAATCCTTTGCATCTATCGTTAACCCGGCGCGTGTCTCCAGTGATCCGTCCCTGATCGCATCCGGCACACGCCCGCGCAGGCCGATGTCCGTTTCCTCACGGCTGACGAACGGTATGTAATCCAGTTGTCCCGGGTGCGCATCGAGCAGGGAGCGAATGGTATCAGCATAGGTGAGTTCCGCCCGGGTACGGACCGCGTGCACGAGCACAATGCGGGGAAAGCGTGACCATACCTCATTCGTTGCCAGGATCGAGAGAAACGGCCCGATGGCCGTACCGGTGGACAACATCCAGAGCTTGCCGGCATCGGGAATCTCGTCCAGTACAAAAAAACCGGCCGCACGCGGTGCCACGTAGACCGTGTCACCCGCCTTCAGTTGCGCCAGCCGCTGCGTCAGCGGGCCACCCGGCACAACGATGAAATAAAATTCGTGTAATGGATTATCAGGCCCGTTCACGAAAGAGTAGGGACGGGCCACCCGCTCGCCATCGATGTCCAGTGCGAGACGCCCGAACTGGCCCGCCTTGAACGGGGCGATGTCCGCCTCGACCTGCAAGGAGTAAAGCCTGTCGGTCCATTGCCTGAGCGCATGGACCGTGCCTTCGACCCAGGCGGTCATGCGCGCAGGTGTCCCGCCGCCGTCCGGGTGCGGCGTAAGCACGTAAAAAATACCCTGGAAAAAATACTACCCATTTTTACTACTTCACCCGCTCGCAACTGATGCCTTATCATAGCAGTAATTTCCGCATGCACTGTTTGCATGCCGTCAGCACAGGAACCCGGGTAAAACCCGGGCAATTATCATGGAACACATGTCGACCTGGGAAGCGCTGCTGCTGGGTGTGCTCGTTGTGCTGGTCCTGTTCTGGATGGGACCCGGCGTAAAAGTCATGCTGGAACGCAGCCGCCAGGCGGAAACGCGGGACTGGCGTGGCTTCCTGTGGCCGATCGTACTGGTCGTGTTGTTTGTGTTCCTGCTCATCAAGATGGTCTGAGCATGCCATCCGCGCTGACAATACGTGATTTGAAGAAGACCTACGCGGGTGGCCACCAGGCACTCAAGGGTGTCAGCCTGGATGTGGCAGAAGGGGACTTCTTTGCCTTGCTGGGCCCGAATGGTGCCGGCAAGACCACACTGATCGGCATCATCACCTCGCTGGTCAACAAGTCGGGCGGCACTGTCGAGGTGTTCGGACACGACATCGACCGCGAGCTGTCCGATGCCAAGGCCTGTCTCGGCCTGGTGCCGCAGGAATTCAATTTCAACATGTTCGAGCCGGTCATCGAGGTGGTCGCCAACCAGGCCGGCTATTACGGCATCACGCGTGATGAAGCGCTGGTGCGTGCCGAGCAGTACCTGAAACACCTAGACCTGTGGGACAAGCGCCGCATGATGTCCCGCAACCTGTCAGGCGGCATGAAGCGGCGCCTGATGATCGCCCGCGCGCTGGTACATCGTCCACGCCTGCTGATTCTCGACGAGCCGACTGCCGGCGTGGACATCGAGATCCGTCGCTCCATGTGGGCCTACCTGCGTGAGATCAACGCGGCCGGCACGACCATTATCCTGACCACGCATTACCTGGAAGAGGCGGAAAGCCTGTGCCGCAATATTGCGATCATCGACGAGGGTGAACTGATAGAGAACACCAGTACCCGGCAACTGCTCAACACGCTGAGCAAGGAAACCTTCATTCTCGACCTGGCCGAACCACTGGCGGAGTTGCCCGCGCTGGAACGGCATCGCCTGGTCGCACTGGATGAAAGTACCCTGGAAGTGGATATTGATCGTGATGAGTCGATCAATTCGCTGTTTAGCGAACTCAGCAGCCACGGCATACAGGTCAGCAGTATGCGCAACAAGACCAACCGGCTGGAAGAACTGTTCATGAACCTGGTGGAAAACAGCCAGGCCGGGGATGGCGCATGAATACCCGCAGCAAGCTGATCGCCCTGCAGACCATCTCGGCCAGGGAAGTGCGACGCTTCGCGCGCATATGGGTGCAAACCGTGCTGCCACCGGTTGTTACTACGGCGCTCTACTTTGTTATCTTCGGTAACCTGATCGGGCCGCGTATCGGCCAGATGAACGGCTTCGACTACATGGAGTTTATTATTCCCGGCCTGATCATGATGGCCGTGATCACGAATTCCTATGCCAACGTGGTGTCTTCGTTCTACGGGTCGAAATTCCAGCGCCACATCGAGGAGATGCTGATTTCACCGGTCCCGAATTACATCATCCTGCTGGGTTACGTGAGCGGTGGCGTGGCACGCGGCCTGATCGTCGGCGTTGCCGTGATGGCGGTGTCGCTGGCATTTAACCCGCTCAATATACACAGCATCCCGGTCATGCTCAGCATGATCCTGCTGACCTCGATTCTGTTCTCGCTGGCCGGCCTGATAAACGGTGTTTACGCCAACAGCTTCGATGATATCTCGATCATCCCGACTTTCGTTCTGACGCCGTTGACCTACCTGGGCGGTATCTTCTACAGCATCAGCATGCTGCCCGACTTCTGGCAGAATGCGTCGCTGGCCAACCCGATTCTCTACATGGTGAACGCGTTCCGTTATGGCTTCCTCGGTATCTCTGATATCAGCCTGTGGACCTCGTACGCGATCAGCATCGGTTTCATTATTACGCTGTATGTCTTCAGCCTGCACCTGCTGCGGATTGGCTACGGCATACGGTCGTAGTACCCAGCGCTTCAAGTGCGTCCCTTCTCTTTTGTGACCGTTCTTTGGGTGCTCCGGGAGAAGGACAGGAAGAGGGGATATCAAACAGGCGAGGTGTGCTCTAGAAAGATCCCCTCTCCCCGGCCCTCTCCCTGGGGGAGAGGGGGATAAGTAGTCGTCTCTGTTGAAGGGGATAAGCGGTCGTCTCCGTGGGAGGGGGGATAAGTAGTTATCCCTGTAGGAGGAGGGCTAATCTGCTGGCTCTCCGGTATTGGGTGCCTGACACCCGGGGCGGCATGATGCCGCTTAACCGCTAACCGTTTGCAGCTCGCCGTCGGAAACTTTTAGCGACATATCACCTGCCAGCATCGCGCTCAGGCGATCACCCACCAGTGGTTTGCGCCAGCCCTGCAGCAGGGGGCTGTTGCGGTTGCCCAGTGCCAGTTGCTCCAGCTGCTTGCGATTGGCAAGCACCGCCGGGCTCAGGTCGTTCTCCGCTGCGCTGAGGCGGACCAGCGCCATTAAGGTATCGACGACAGCATCCTGTGACGCCGTTAACGGGGTACGCACGCCCTTGTCGGGGAAGGGCACAGGCTTGTTTTGAGCGGCCGCCCTGACGAGTTCGACCAGGTCATTACCGGAGCGCTCCAGCAGGCGTTCGTTGAGCCCGCGAATGCGTTTCAGTGCATCCAGCGTTGCGGGACGATGCCGGGCAATATCGACCATGGCATCATCACGTAACAGCCAGCCCTTGGGGCGGTCGCGCTCACGTGAAAGTTGTTCGCGCCACTCGGCCAGTGCCTGCAGTACCGCGAGGCTGGCGCCGTGCAGGCGATTGCCACCCTTGACCTTGAGCCATGCCTGCGACGGCGGGTTTTCGTACAGTGCGGGGTCGGCCAGTTGTCGGAAATCGGCTGCCAGCCAGTCGAGTCGGCCCAATTGCTCCAGTCGTTTGTGCAGGTCCTGGTAGATTTCGACCAGGTAAATCACGTCGTCGGCGGCGTAGCGGGCCTGTGCCGGGGTCAGCGGACGCAATGACCAGTCATCGCGGGTATGCAATTTGTCGAGTGCAATACCGAGTACTGATTTGACCAGGTTGCCATAGCCGACCTGGTCCGGGTAACCGAGCAGGGGCGCCGCAACCTGCGTGTCAAATACCGGCGCAGGTACGCGGCCGGCCAGGTGGTAAATGATTTCCATGTCCTGCCGCCCGGCATGCATGACCTTGATAATTTTCTCGTTGAACAACAGGTCGAGGATTGGCGTCAGGTCATCCAGTGCAAGCGGATCAATACACGCGGCCAGGCCGGGTGTCGCGACCTGCAGCAGGCACAGTTTCGGGTAGTAGGTCTTTTCGCGCAGGAACTCGGTGTCGAGGGCGATCCACGGGGCGCTAGCCAGTTGCTCACAGAAGGCAACGAGCGCAGCCGGCGTATCGATATAGTCGAAGGGTACAGCGCTGTTCACGGGCGCACGCAGGCCGTGTTATTCAAATATCACCTTCCACTTCATCGACGTCTACCTGGCCGGTCATGCGGCGGCGGATGTGCGACCAGGAAATACCGATAGCAAGTACACCGCACAGTATCGCTTCAAAGATCCAGGTCATCGATTCGACACTGTTGGCGCTGATCCAGCCCCAGTCGATGGTCATCCATACCAGTACACCGAAAAATGCGGCCGCAAGGATTAAGCCGAACGCACCGAGTGAACGACCGGTAGCGCGCAGATAAATTGTCCAGCCGATCAACAGCAGGATACCGACCAGCGCCAGTTGCGGTGTCGGCGCGGTAATACTCTCGCTGAGCCAGTGATAGTAGGACTTGCCGGTCGGATTGTAGGTTGAGAACACCAGTACAGCTGCCGCAACCAGGCGCAGCAGAAACCCGGACCATGTAATGCCTTTCGATACAGCCATGCCTGTTTCCTGTGTTGTGACACCGTGCGAATCACGGTGCGTCATTGCGTGTGAATACTACCGGAATCCGTTGCCGGCGACAGCTACGGCACGGACCGGGAAACGCGTTAGAATGCAGCCCGGCCATGCATCCATGCGCGCGCTGCCTGGATGGGCCGCTGCGTTAATGCGATATCTGCTGTATGCAGCATAATTAACTGTAATTAATGAGAAATATATATGAATGTCACGCTCGTAAATCCGTACGAACTGGGTCGCCAGCCATTTGGCCTGGCAGA
>JAOULY010000169.1 GCA_029881775.1 Gammaproteobacteria bacterium | reverse complement strand
GCAAGCGAAGGGTGACAAGGAATACTTCGTGGGTAAGGACCATGTCGTCTCGCTGGGGACATTTGACGGTATTGAGCGCGCCCGGGTGCGGATGGACGAGCTGCAAAAGATGGGTTTCGATGCAGTGCTCGAGCAGCGCTTTAAAGCCCGGCAGGCCTTCTGGCTGGAAATGCCGGCCAGCCAGGCGTCCAGTGAGGTATTAAGCGTGCTGGGTGCCGAGTACCCCGGGCTGGAGGTCCACACGTTGTCCTGCCGTTAAATTGCAGTAACGCGGATGTTTCACTAGAATGGCGTCCGTGCCAATCAAGGGCATAATGCCGGCGTAGCTCAGTTGGTAGAGCGCTTCACTTGTAATGAAGATGTCGGGGGTTCGACTCCTCTCGCCGGCTCCATTTCTCCTGCTGTATTTCCGTTTTGCCTGGCCAGACACGCTTTTGCGTGTTTTGGTGCTTATGTTTTTGATTAAAAACAATCACTTAAAGTAATCCTCCTGTCTGCCGAATACTTCTAGGGAGCTTTTTGCGCCAGCGATCGGTGCGTCCCGCGGTCAGGCGTACCGCAGGTAAGGAAGCCCGGGCCATCTACAGACCAGGATGCAAGGTATGCCAGAGCAGCACAGAACTGTCGAAGAACAGCTACGCCGGCGCGAGTGCGAGCTCGATATGTTGAAGGAAATCACGCGGGTTATCAGCAGCGGCAAGTCTATCAAGGAAGTCTTCGGTTTCGTCACCGAAAGCGCGCGCAAGTTACTTGGGTGCGAAACAGCAACCATGCCGATCGTTTCTGATGACCAGGCGAACTACGTTTATCGTGCTGCCTCCGGCAAGAATGCGGAAGAGCTGATCGATTCGGAATTGCCGATGTCGGTCGGCCTGTGCGGATGGGTGATGCAAAACCAGCGTCCGTGGTGGCGCGGTGCACTGGACCTGCTGGATGATAGCGAACGCAACAAGTGGGAGAAGGATGCCGGCACTGTCATCCTCGTGCCGCTGATTGGCAAGCAGCGCTTCCTCGGCGGTATTGCCTGTATCAACAAGATCAATGGTGATGACTTCGACGAACAGGATCTTGACCTGCTGACGATGTTCGCCAGTCATGTCAGCATTGCAATCGAGAATGCCATGGCATTCGATGAGTTGCGCACGGCCAGAAATACCGCAGAGGCTTACCGCATTCGCCTGGAGAAACTGAACGGCAAACTGCAGCAGGCAAACGGCGAGCTCCAGTTCCTGGCGGTGCATGATCCGCTGACCGGTTTGCCTAATCGCGCGCTGATTGTCGATCGCCTTGAGCGGGGGATACTGACGGCACAACGCGATGACCGGCAGCTTGCGCTGATCATGATCGACCTGAACAATTTCAAGGACGTGAATGACACGCTGGGCCACGCTGCCGGCGACCAGTTACTGGTATCACTGGGCAAGCGTTTCCTCGGCCTTGTCGAGGATGATTTGACGCTTGGCCGGCTGGGCGGTGATGAGTTCGCCGTGGTATTGCCGGGCGCCGGTATTGACCGGGCACTGGCGGTCTCCTCGATGTTGCAGGACCTGCTGCAGCAACCGATCGATATCGACGATCGAATTATTACGCTGGATGCAAGTATGGGTGTTTCAATTTACCCCGACCATGGCACCCGGCCGTCCGACCTGATGAAGTGTGCCGATGTCGCCATGTATGTCGCCAAGCGCAACAAGCTGGCAGTGTCCGTCTACAATTCGCAAAACAATCCCTATGACCAGGGCCATCTTGAACTGACGCGCGATCTCCGTACGGCTATCAAGCGTAATGATATCGACCTGTATTTGCAGCCTAAGGTCGATATGCGCAGCGGTACCCTGATCGGTGCCGAGGCGCTTGCGCGCTGGCGGCACCCGGTGCAGGGTGATGTGCCGCCGTCGAAGTTCGTGCCGATCCTGGAACAGACCGGGTTGATAAAGGAGTTCGCCCTGCAGGTGCTTGAGAAGGCTGTGCGTTATTGCAAACAGTGCGAGCGGGCAGGTTATGAAATCAGCGTGGCGGTCAACCTGTCGGTGCACAATTTGCGCGATGAAACCCTGCCGGACCAGGTGGAGGACATACTGGCCAGGCATGACCTTGACAGCTCCCGTCTTACACTGGAAATCACCGAAAGTGCGGTGATGGATGACTATATGAAAAGTATCGAGGTGCTTGGCGAGCTGTCGGATATGGGCATCGAGCTGTCGATCGATGATTTCGGTACCGGTTATTCATCGCTGGGTTACCTGAAACGTATGCCGGTGCAGCAGCTTAAAATCGATCGATCATTTGTTGGTGACATGATTATGAGCCGCGATGATGCCGTTATTGTGCGTTCAACCATCGACCTTGCGCATAACCTGGGCCTGAAGACGGTGGCCGAGGGCGTGGAAACGGAAGCGGTGCTGGCCGTGCTGAGTGAGATGGGCTGCGATATGGCGCAGGGATACCTGATCAGCCGGCCGCTGCCAATGGAAGAATTTTTCCTGTTCCTGAAGAATTGCGACTGGATTGTCGAGTCGGTGAGTGCCGCCTGAGCCGCACTGGCATGTCAGCGCCGGGCGGTTCCCGGCACAGTCGTAGATAAAAAGAACCCCGCCAGTGGCGGGGTTCCCTGTTTATGCGTTCAGGCTGGTACGACGTTGGTTGCCTGCAGTCCCTTGGGGCCCTGCTCGACATCGAATGTCACACTCTGTCCTTCTGCCAGTGTTTTGAATCCATCCCCGGATATTGCCGAGAAATGAACGAAAACATCATCGCCGCCATCAGCCGGCGCGATAAAACCAAAGCCCTTGGATTCGTTGAACCATTTAACTGTTCCTGTGGCCATGTAACTCACCTCGTATTTCTTTGTTAACGTAATTCAATCGCAAATCGTGAAAGGCAAGTACAGAAGGTGCGGTATGACTTTCGGTATAACCAGTAACGTGCAACTGAGGATGTAATGGATGGTTGCGGTCAGGGTTGTCCTGACCTGTAGCTATCCACACTGCCGATACTACAACAAACGATGGGTGATTGTCTTGCCGGAGGGGAGGGCGGAGGGGCTAGTCCTTGTCCCCGGTTGTCATGTGGCCGGGCATTTCCGAAAACAGTAGCTGGCGTTCTTCCGCGTTCAGATTTTCGAGACGTCGGTCTGGCTGCTTGCGCCGATTGCTTATGCCCGCTTGTAGATCCTCGAACGGGAGCGCAGGTGTATCCGCTGGCTTGCGCCGGTCTTTACGATTTTTCATTGGATGCCTGCCCCCCATGGCCTGCCGTTGCAACTGTCCTTTAAGGTTAGCGGCCGTGCCGGAATGCGCCTTGAGGATAAAAAATACTTTATGAATCAATGATAAAACACCTCACCAGGGTGTCGGGCTATGGTGTGGCCGCTTATATCTGCACCGGGATGGTGCTGGTGACCTTTTGTGAGGCAAGTCACGGCCCGGGTAATGCGGCTGCAATAACGGGCGCTTGCGCCGATATAAGAGGAGTCAGAATGATTAACCGGCAGCAGTGCCGGCAGCGGAACAGGATTCATGCGAACTCTCGGAAAGTGTCTGAAAATATTCAACTCGCTCGGTGTCATCAGTGTGCTGATACTGGTCGCCATGGTATTAACGACGGTCACCGGTTCCGCTTCCGTCGAACGTGATCCGCAGTTCCGCACGCAAAGCCTCGTGCACTCCCACCTGATCAATCCCGGCCCGCAATAAAAATCCGCAATAGCCTCCCGGGTGGTACGGAAGTCCACTGTAATTTCTGAATATTGTCATCCCTGCGTGCGAACATGCAGCGTATTATAGTGGCTGTCAGATCGTTTAATTACTACCGGCTAACACAAGGCAAGGCCCGACATGCAGCATGCAGTCTCAAAACCGTTGTACAAGCAGCGCTGGGTTGCCGTTGCCATGACCACGCTGGTGTTCTGTGTTGTAGTTCTCCTGGCGCTTCCCTATGGTTTGTCTTACGGACTGAGCAGCTGGTTGCGACAGAACGGCGGTGATGAAGTCAGTATTCAGGATGTCGATTTAAACCTCTTTACCGGACGTGCCTCTATCGAGAATTTGCATCTCTCGGTTGATGCGCGTGAATTGATGACGATTCCCCGGCTGGACCTGGATGTCGACTGGCTGCCACTGTTTTCCCGTCAGCTGGTCGTACGCTCGATTCATATCAATGGTGTTGCACTCGAGATCGAGCAGAGTGATGACGGCAGTCTGCGTGTTGGCGGTATCAGCCTGCCGGCAGCTGATGCGGCGGACGATGCGGAGGCAGGCAAGCAATGGCACCTGGGTGTAGACGTGCTGGAAATTGCTGCCAGCTCGATTAACTTCCGATCACCTGCGCTGCAGGTGGAAGCCAGGCTGGATGACCTGCAGTTGGGTGGCATCAAGACCTGGCTCGATGAGCCGGCATCCCTGGCATTCAATGGCTCGATCAACGGGGCTGCCATCAGCCTCGACGGAGAGTTACCACCGTTGTCCAGCGGCGCCGGCTATCGCGGTGGCGTCCGTATTGACGGGCTGGATCTCGCCGGTTTTGCCGGGGTGGCAGGTGAGGCAGTCAGTGCACTGTCCGGGCGGTTGAGCGTAACGTCGCAACTGGATGTGCTGGTGGCGCCGGGGGCGCCGTTGACCGTGTCCCAGTCGGGGACGGCTTCACTTGCCGGCCTGGGATTCGGCCAGGCGGACGGACAGGTTGCCGTAGGCGCTGCCGGCTGGGATGGCACGCTTGAGGTAACGGCCGGTGACACAACACGGGTACTTGCGGAGGGCGCGGTCCAGACCAGCCAGGCTGACGTCAGCCTGGCTGGGAATCATGCCGTTGTTGGCGAGGCGGTCTGGAATGGCCGGGTTGATCTTGAAGTCGGTGAAGCCACCAGGCTTGCTGCCAGCGGTAACGTGCAGGCAACGCAGGTCGACTTTGACATCGACGGCAGCGCAGTGCGCCTGGCACACGTGGACTTGCTCAAAGCCGGTGAGCTTTCGGTAAAGGAAGGCGGCGAACTGGTACTCAGCGCACTGCGTGTCACCGGCGTGGTTCTGGCGAAGGATGAGCAGGGCGCGGCAATTGTTACGCTGGGTGGCCTCGAGCTGGATACAGCGAATGTAGCGCAGGACCGCATTGCGCTGGGGCAGTTAACTGCGCATGATCTTGTCACCGGCCTGCGACGCAACGAGGGCGGCAAGTGGCAGGTGATCGAGGTGATCGACAGCCTGCAGCAGCCGGCAAAGACGACAGCCACGGCAGAGTCCCCGGAACTGGCTGCAGAACCTGGCAGCAAGAACATCAGTATCGAATCCATTGCGGTGACGGGTGACAGTGCCATTTCCATGCAGGATGCAT
>JAOULY010000168.1 GCA_029881775.1 Gammaproteobacteria bacterium | reverse complement strand
ACCGTGGATTCATCACAGCAACGTGACGCGCTGACCTGTCATTAACATATCAACCAGGAGAGACATTTCGTGAACACCGGCCATCCCGGCTTCACCCTCCCGCAGATAGCCCTGTTGCTGGCCAACCTGATTCCCGTGTTCGGCGTGCTCTACATGGACTGGGATGTGGGCGGCATCATCGTTCTTTACTGGGCGGAAAACCTGGTAATCGGTTTCTACACCATCCTCAAAATGCTGGTCGCCGACGGTATCGATGCCATCGGAAAGGTCCTGTTCTTCTGTGTACATTATGGCGGGTTCTGCGCTGTCCACGGCATATTCGTTCTGAAACTGACCGAGTATGCCGGACTCGACACGGTCACCGGGGCGGCGACCTCATGGCCGGGACCACTGGTGCTGCTGGAAAAATTCTACAACCTTGTACAGGGTGTACTGTCCGTTGCGCCAGAAGAAATGATCTGGGTGCTGCTTGCCATGGCGCTCAGCCACGGTATTTCATTTCTGTTACTGTTCATCGGCCACGGGGAGTTTCGTGAAACAAGCGCCCGCAAACTCATGCATGCGCCCTACAATCGCATCGCGATTCTGCATATCGCCGTCATCATGGGGGCATTTCTCGTCGTCAAGCTGGAGTCGCCGATCGGCTTGCTGCTGGCACTGGTTGCGCTCAAGACCGGAATGGATATCATGCTGCATAAACGTTCGCACAAAATTGCAGCGAAACAGGCCGCCGGACAGAGCGGCGCACCCTGAAAACCAGCAGGAGAATGTAATGGAAATTGGCGGCCTGTTCGGTCTTTTGATTCTCGCGGCCGATGTCTGGGCGATTTTAAATATTTTCCAGAGCACATCGACCACGGGCACCAAGGCACTCTGGATTATCCTGGTGCTGGCATTACCGTTCATCGGCGTGGTTATCTGGTATTTCGCCGGCCCGCGCGAAGCCTGAATTTTGAGCATCATGGACGAACAGCACAGCATTGGTATCGAAGAACAGATACTCAAGGAGAGCATTGTCAGCGCCGCCGGCCTTAACGCGGACTCGCTGCAAATCGGCCTCAAGGGTGATCCGTCCATGCGCGAAACCGTCCTGCAGCGCAAACGCTATCGCAGTGCGCTGGATGAGGTGATTGACACCGTTGCCGCAAACCTTGAGGACATGATGCTGAACCGTGGCATCTATTGTGTCTACGCAGGATTCAACAGCGGCGAAATTCGCACCCTGTCTATTTTCGACCCGCTGCGCTCCGAAATCCATGCCGGCGAGAAACTTGCCGACAGGCATTATATCGAACGGCAGTTCCCGACTATCACGCTGGAAGACAAGGTCAGCATGATGAAGGAGCTCTACGAGGCACTGCGCGCCACCAGTTTCTACAAGGACCTGCCCGGTTACTGGCAAAGCATCCTGAAACGACGCTCAGAGACCTGGCAACCACTGAGTCGCGAAGACATCAGCGCCGTGTTCGCCTCACTAAAAGTGCTGCGCGAATTGCAGCAATATTACCTGCGCAATATCACTGTCTGCATGGTGCAGGGGTTTGTCCGCATGCAATTCAATTGCGACGGTACCCAGATCATTAACGCACGCAACCTCGAACGCTTTATCAGCGAAAACCTGCCGTGACTGCGGACAACGATACAGACCGGCACGGCCCCGGCGTTCGCCTGCATCCACCGGTAATTTTTGCGATCAGCATCCTGGCAGGAATCGGCCTGCACAGGGCCCGGCCACTGGCCATGCCATGGGAACAACATGGCCGAATCCTTGCCATCTGCATACTGGCTATCGTCGCAGTGCTCGCATTCTGGTCGCTGTACCAATTCCTCAGGGCCAGGACCGATGTACGCCCGGACCGGCCTGACTCCGCACTCATCACCACGGGCCCGTACCGCTACAGCCGGAATCCCCTGTATATTGGCCTGTCGCTGGTCCAGCTGTCTGCCGCAAGCTGGTTGAATAACCTCTGGGTGTTGCTGCTGTTGCCGCTGTCGATTGTCGTCATCACGAAATATGCCATTGCACGTGAAGAACGCTACCTGGAAAAACTTTTCGGACAGGAATATCTTCACTACAAGGCGCGCGTCCGCCGCTGGCTTTGACACCCGGAGTACCCATGGGACTGTTCGATAAACTGTTCGGCGCAAAGCCCCGGGAACCGGAAGCAGGCGAGATAATCGGAAAAATTATCGACCGCTTCGCCACCGCCACCATCATGGGCATAGACCGCGAAGATCTTGGCCGCTTTCCCGCCAAGCAATACAAGGTCATGGCTTTCCATTACGGCGCCATTGAAGAACTGTGCCGGCGCCATGCGCTTGATGAAGGCCGCACGCTTGGAATTTTCGTCGTTTTTATTGACAAGTATTTCAATATGCCGGTATCGGAAACCGGCAGCATTACCGAACGGCTGCAGGGCTTTAACAGCAACCCCGATGAACGACGCTACCTGGAAGCCGGTACGGATATTTTCCGGCGCTGGCATGATGACGACGACCGGCGTGCACCGCTTGAACTGGGCGAGATGCTGAAAAACGCTTGAGCAAACAATCACTGGACAGGCTGTTACGCGAGGTACGCGCCTGCAGTGCATGCGAGACAGCGCTGCCACTTGGTCCCCGACCCGTGCTGCGCGCAGCACACACCGCACGCATTCTCATTATCGGCCAGGCACCCGGCACCCGCGTACACGCCAGCGGCATCCCCTGGGATGACCCCAGCGGTGACCGGCTGCGTGACTGGCTGCAGCTCGACCGGGAACATTTTTACGACGAAAGCAGCATCGCGATAATCCCCATGGGCCTTTGTTATCCGGGCAAGGGGAAATCCGGCGACCTGCCGCCCCGCAAGGAATGCGCGCCCCTCTGGCATGAGCGCCTGCTGCAACAATTACCCGCGTTGCAGCTGCGGTTGCTGATCGGTAAATATGCACAGGATTACTACCTCGATACGAAACGCCAGTCACTGGGGGAGACGGTTAAAAACTATCCCCGTTACCTGCCGGCATTCCTTCCCCTGCCGCACCCCTCGCCACGTAATATCCGCTGGTTTCGAAACCATCCCTGGTTTGAGGCCGAGGTGCTGCCCGTCCTGCGCCAGCAGGTTCAGCAGATCCTGCGTAAATAAAACCGGCGGCCTACGCGTATCTTGATGTTATATATGCAATATCTTGCATGGCGCATGGCCCCGAAAATCGTCCAGTCAGTCGCACCTGTTCGCGAGCTTATGGCAGCCTGCTATACCTCACTGCACGGCCACCCGGCTCGCTCTGTCTGTTAGAATCCTGTTTCAGGTCTCGTCATGCCACATAGATACACACTACTCAAGCACATCCACTCGCCCGCTGACCTGCGCAGGCTGCCCGAGGAGGACTACCCCCAACTTGCCGCCGAGGTGCGCGAGTTTCTGCTCGAGTCCGTTTCGTCGACAGGCGGTCACCTTGCCGCCGGTCTCGGCACCGTGGAACTGACCATTGCCCTGCACGCGGTGTTCAACACCCCGCATGACCGGCTGGTGTGGGACATCGGTCACCAGGCGTATCCACACAAGATACTCACCGGGCGGCGCGAAGCCATGCACAGCCTGCGACAGCAGGATGGACTCAGCGGATTTCTGAGTCGTGAAGAAAGCGAATACGACGCCTTCGGCGCCGGCCACTCCAGCACGTCGATCAGCGCGGCGCTGGGTATTGCGGTCGCCGCCAAACAGGCCGGCAGCGGCCGCAAGTCCGTGGCAATTATCGGTGACGGCGCCATGACCGCCGGCATGGCTTTCGAGGCACTGAACAACGCCGGTGACCAGGAATGCGATCTGCTGGTTGTCCTGAACGATAACGAGATGTCGATCTCACCCAATCGCGGTGCACTGCACAATCACCTGTCACGCCTGCTGTCCGGACGCATGTACACCGGTATCCGGCAAAGCAGCAAGCTTGCGCTGCATCGATTACCCGGCGCGCAACATTTCCTGCGCCGCTGGGAAGAACACCTCAAGGGTATGGTCATGCCCGGCACCCTGTTCGAGGAACTCGGTTTCAACTATATCGGCCCGATCGATGGCCATGATCTTCCCACCCTCATGAGCACCTTGCGCAATATGCACAAACTCGCGGGGCCCAATTTCCTGCACGTTGTCACCCGCAAGGGCATGGGCTACGACCCGGCCGAACAGGACCCGTGCGTATATCACGGCGTAACGCCATTCGACCGCGCCACTGGCAAACAGAAAGGGTCACCTGTAAACAGCAAGACCTATACACAGGTATTCAGTGACTGGTTATGCGACATGGCCGGCACTGACAAGCAACTGGCCGGTATAACGCCTGCCATGTGCGAGGGGTCCGGCATGGTGGATTTCGCCAAATCATTCACCGACCGTTATTTCGATGTGGGTATCGCTGAACAACATGCACTGACATTTGCCGGCGGCATGGCCTGCGAAGGCATGAAACCGGTTGTCGCCATCTATTCGACCTTTCTGCAACGCGCCTATGATCAGCTCATACACGATATTGCACTGCAAAATCTCGACGTGACGTTTGCGATTGACCGCGCCGGCCTGGTTGGCGCCGACGGCGCGACCCATGCCGGCGTATTCGATCTTTCATTCCTGCGCTGCGTGCCCAACATGCTGGTGATGGCGCCCGCCAATGAACAGGAATGCCGGCAGATGCTAACAACGGCCTATCAATATAAAGGGCCGGCAGCCGTGCGTTACCCGCGTGGAAGCGGCCCGGGCACAGCCACCGACGATTCGCTCGACACCCTGCCGATCGGCAAGGCCGTCATAACACGTGAAGGATCAAGGATTGCCATCCTGGCATTCGGCAGCCGCCACGCCGCCGCACAGGAAGCAGGCGACACGACCGATGCCACCGTGGTCAACATGCGCTTTGTAAAGCCTCTCGATACCGACATGATCATGGCCATCGCCGCCGGACATGAGCTGCTGGTGACGGTGGAAGAAAATGTCTTGCAGGGCGGCGCAGGCTCGGCAGTTAACGAAGTTCTGCATGCAAACAATGCGCAAAACCGGGTCATCAACCTTGGCATACCCGACGCGTTTATCGAGCACGGCGACCACGGCCAGCAATTATCCGCGTGCGGACTGGACACTGCCGGCATCCTGGACGCGATCAGGTCAGCGGCAATATCGACCGCGCCGGCATCAGCATCGCTACCGCCCGGAGAGCAGCTGAACGGCTAACCCGCTTTATTTTTAGGGAACCTCTGATGTGTCGTCTTTGCGAGGAACGCAGTGACGAAGCAATCTCTAACAGTCTGATTTCGCAGCGGGAGATTGCTTCGCTACGCTCGCAATGACGGGAATTGCTGAATTAATCAGAGG
>JAOULY010000167.1 GCA_029881775.1 Gammaproteobacteria bacterium | reverse complement strand
TACGGTGTCAGGCGGGCATATCCGTTCCTGGCCGGCACATTCTGACTCGGTGAATGGCATTGCGTTCCTGAATGACGAGCGTGAACTGATTAGCGCCGGTTATGACGGTCGCATCATTCGCTGGTCTGTGGATGGCGGTTTGTTGCAGTCGGTTGATACCGGTGTGCCGATCACGCACATGGTGGCGCATCTGGCCAGTGACCGTCTGCTGACCGGTCACAATGACGGCACGGTCCAGCTATGGCGACTGGCGGATCTTGCCGTGATCGAGACGCGTCGCCTGCATGCGCGCGCTGTCCGTGCAGTGGCCATCGGTGGGCGCGGCCAGTACGCATCCAGTGGTGTGGATGGCGCGGTTTATCTATGGCGCGAGCGCGCGGCGGAACAGCGCCTGGCCGACCCGCCGGTGGATGCCTGGACGCTGGCATTCTCGCCGGATGGACAACGGCTGATGGGTGGCGGCTGGTTTCGCCTGTTCCGCTGGGAATTGCATGACGCGAGCGTTTCGGTCGTGCCGACCCGGCACCGCGGCATCATTCGCTCGATCGGTTATCTGCCGGGCAGCAATTTACTGGCGAGTATCAGCCGCCAGACCGACAGTGCGGTCTACCTGCTTGATCCGGAAACTGGCGCGATTGTGCGGCGTTTTCGCCCGCATGACCTGTGCGGGGCATCGATCGCGTTATCGCCGGACGGGCATTACCTCGCGACCACCAGTGATGATGCCAGTGTGCGTATCTGGGATTTAACGACCAGGTAGGCTTCGGGTTCTGACCTGTAGGAGCGCCTTGCAGGCGCGAATCTGCTCCGGGGTCGATGTGTTCGCGGACGCGGTCCGCTCCTACAGCTGTATCGATTGGTCACGAACGTAATCTGGTCGTGCAGGTGTGTCTATTTGCGTAGGAGCGCATCGCATGCGCGAACAGGCTCTCGTGCAGGTGTCTCTACTGGAGTAGGAGCGCCTTGCAGGCGCGAATCTAATTAATAATCGCGCCTGCAAGGCGCTCCTACAGTGGTTGTATCAGGTGATTTTCTTCACGCCGTCTTCGGTGCCGAGTAACAGAACATCGGCGGGGCGCAGGGCAAACAGGCCGTTGGTGACGACGCCGGGGATATTGTTGAGGTCCTGCTCCAGCCTGGCGGGCTCCATGATGTCGAGATTGTGCACGTCCAGGATGTCGTTGCCGTTGTCGGTGACGAAACCCTCGCGCCACACCGGTTGTCCGCCCCGTTTGACCAGTTCACGGGCGACCATGCTGCGGGCCATGGGGATAACTTCCACGGGCAGCGGGAAGGCGCCCAGTACGTCGACCAGCTTGCTGCTGTCCGCAATGCAGACGAATTTATCCGCGCATGCGGCGACGATCTTTTCCCGCGTCAGTGCGCCGCCGCCACCCTTGATGAGATGCAGGTGGTGGTTCGACTCGTCGGCGCCATCCACGTAGACGGATAGTTCACCGGCGCTGTTCAGGTCCAGTACCCGGATGCCATGCGCGGCGAGCCGTTCGGCGCTGGCGTTCGAGCTGGCGACCGCGCCGTCGATCCTGCCCTTGATGCCGGCCAGGCAGTCGATAAAGTGGTTGGCGGTCGAGCCGGTGCCGATGCCGATGATGGTGCCCGGTATTACATATTCGAGGGCCGCCTCGGCGACCATTTTTTTCAGTTCATCCTGTGTCATGCCTGTGCTCCGCGTTACTGTTGCCTGCAGATGATACCAGAGCCCAAAACGGGTCAATACCCTTTCCTTGTCTGCCGTTGCCGGATGAAAATAGTACTGGCCGCTTTTTGTTTTTGTTACTGTAGGCACCATGTTGAAACGTTATATAAAGCTGATCCGCGAATCGCGGGTCTATGATGTCGCCACGGTGACACCGCTGGTCGAGGCGGCCCGCCTGTCCCGACGGTTCGATAATGTCATCTGGATGAAGCGCGAGGACCTGCAGCCGGTTCACTCGTTCAAGTTGCGTGGCGCCTATAACAGGATTTCTGCCCTGCCGCCCGGGGAACTCAAGCACGGTGTGATCGCAGCATCGGCCGGCAACCATGCACAGGGTGTTGCGCTGGCCGCACGCAAGCTGGGTGTGAAGGCGTTGATCGTGATGCCGCAGACCACGCCATCCATCAAGGTCGAGGCGGTCAGGGACTACGGCGCGACCATCAAGCTGGTGGGCGATACCTATGACGATGCCTATGCCTGGGCGGCGGCACGCTCGGCAGAAAAGGGTATGCCGCTCATTCATCCTTACGACGACCCGTTGACAATTGCGGGGCAGGGGACGATCGGGCTGGAAATCCTGGAACAGCATCCGGCCGACATTCACGCCATATTCATCCCCGTGGGCGGTGGTGGCCTGCTGGCCGGGATTGCGGCGGCAGTCAAGGCGACATGCCCCGCTGTAAAGATCATCGGCGTGGAGCCGGATGAGGCGCCCTGCATGACCGAGGCGCTGAAGCGCGGGCGGCGGATTACCCTCAAGCAGGTCGGCATCTTTGCAGATGGCGTGGCGGTTCGCCAGGCAGGCAAGGAGACCTACCGGATTGCGCGCGAGCACGTCGATGAGATGCTGACCGTTACCACCGATGAAATCTGTGCCGCCATGAAGGACATCTTCGACGATTGCCGCTCTGTGGTGGAGCCTGCCGGTGCACTGGCTATCGCCGGCATCAAAAAATATGTCGAACAGACCGGTGTGCAGGGTAAATCCCTGGTGGCGATCAACAGCGGCTCGAACATCAATTTCGATCGTCTGCGGCACGTGTCCGAGCGCGCGGAGATCGGTGAACAGCGGGAGGCATTGCTGGCGGTAACAATCCCGGAGCAGCCGGGCAGTTTCCGGAAATTCTGCCAGGCGATTGGTCGGCGCGGTATTACGGAATTCAACTACCGGTACGCGAGCGAGGACAAGGCGCATGTGTTTGCCGGTATCCGCTTGCAGGGTGGCGAGTCGGAACGTGCCGAGCTGGTTGAGCAATTACGCAGTGATGGCTACCCGGTCGAGGATATGACAGACAGCGAACTTGCCAAGCTGCATATCCGTCACATGGTCGGCGGCCGTGTGCCCGGTCTGCAGGATGAGTTGCTGTATCGCTTCCAGTTCCCGGAGCGGCCAGGTGCCTTGCTCGCGTTCCTGTCTTCCATGGGCAAGCGCTGGAACATCAGCCTGTTCCACTACCGTAATCACGGGGCGGATTATGGCCGTGTCCTTGTTGGTATACAGGTGCCGCGCAAGAGCCGGAAGGCATTCAGGGCTTCGCTGGACAAGCTCGGTTACGTTTACCAGGAAGAGACCGATTGCCCGGCATACCAGCTGTTCCTGGGAAATTCATGAAACCTGCATGAGCCGTGCATGCCGTGCGCCCGGCAGTCGACGGGGTTTGCAGAAACGGCAGGGCAGTACGGAAAACACTATAAATAAGGCATAAAAAAAGCCCGGGCTAGCCCGGGCTTTTTCATCGTCATTGCTGACGATTATCAGCGCTTACGCGTAACTTACTTACGCGTGGTCTTTTTGCGCTTCGGAGCGGCTTTCTTCTTCCGCGTAACTTTCTTACGCTTCGGAGCGGCCTTTTTCTTCCGCGTTACTTTCTTTTTACGCTTCGGAGCTGCCTTTTTCTTCCGCGCAACTTTCTTGCGCTTCGGAGCGGCTTTCTTCTTCCGCGCTACTTTCTTTTTACGCTTCGGAGCAGCTTTCTTCTTCCGCGCAACCTTCTTGCGCTTCGGAGCAGCTTTCTTCTTCCGCGCAACCTTCTTACGCTTCGGAGCGGCCTTCTTCCGCTTCGTCGTCGTCTTACGTTTTGCAGTTGTCTTCCGCTTTGCAGTCGTCTTGCGTTTTGCAGTGGTCTTCCGCTTTGCGGTGGTCTTCTTCCTAGTGGCTTTCTTCTTAGCAGCCATACCAAACCTCCATTGCATTTAAATTGCCCAAGCTGAGTATAAACAAGTAATTACAAATTACCAGTTTTTTGTTATTGGTTTTCAACCTGCTATCGACCGTTTTGGAATGAGGTTTAGTAACGCGGCAAAACTTTTTTAAAATGTTTTTCTGCGCAAAATTATTCGCGCAAAAGATTCACGTGCTGCTTGTCGTAAATGTTGCGACGATTGCGTTGTGTGTTTCAGTAAATTTTGCGCGTACGTTTTTTTGTATGCGGTTGGTTGATGACGGGTTGCATGTCGCGTTTTTTATCTCTGTCGCGGTCCGTTACGTACGAACAATTGCAGGTGACGCACAGCGTCACATTTTTCCGGCATAGTTAACACTTTGTTGGAAGATTTATGCGGGTGGTGTAGCCGGGACATGGCGCTTGTTTTGGCTATATTTTTTAAAAAACAGAAGCTTATGTGATTGATGCGGTATCCGGGCGTGCTGAAAGTGTGAAATTTACCGACAGTGCCTGGATGCGATAAGCGGCGTGATTATTCCAGTGAAAGAATGAAATCCCACTGCTTTTTCGTGACCGGCATGATGGAAAGACGGTTACCGCGTTTGACCAGTTGCAGATCGGAAAGCTGCGGATGTGACTTGAGTTCGGCCAATGTTATGACACGTTTGAGTTTGCGTACGTGCTTTACATCGACCATGTACCAGCGCGGTTTGTCCGGGTCACTTTTCGGATCAAAGTATTTTTGTCCTGGATCGAATGCGGTGTGGTCTACGTAACCTTCCCGGGCAATTTTCATAATGCCGGCAATTCCCGGTTCCTTGCAGTTGGAGTGATAGAAGAACACCAGGTCACCTTTCTTCATATCATCGCGCATCATGTTGCGCGCCTGGTAATTGCGTACGCCGTCCCATGAGTCGGTCTTGCCGGATAACTTCACCAGGTGGTCGACGCCGAAAACATCCGGTTCCGATTTCATGATCCAGTAAGCCATTTAATCACTCCCTGTTTGTTGCAAAAAAGATACATAATTGTTTTTGATCGTAGCTGTTATTTGCCGGATACAAGGTACAGCGCTTGCTCGGTAACAATTGCATCCATGGGGATGTCCCATGCGTTTGACAATATGCGCTCCTGTTTCTGCATATCGTAGGCAATGCCCAGCATGCGCGGTTTGCGCCAACGCGTACGTTGTCTGAGAAAAGCGAAACGCCGGTCATAGTAACCGCCGCCCATGCCGATGCGGTGACCGTGTACATCAAAAGCAACCAGTGGAGTCAGCACCAGGTCCAGGGCAGTCGGCTTGATCAGGTTGCGACTGGCTGGCTCAGGAATTCCGTAACGGTTGTAAACCAGCCGGTCGCCCGGCACAAAGTGGGCGAACCACAGCCGATTGTCGCTGAAGGGAACCAGTACCGGCAGGTAGATTTTCTTCCCCAGTGTCCAGAGGTGTTGCATGAGTGGCAGGGGA
>JAOULY010000166.1 GCA_029881775.1 Gammaproteobacteria bacterium | reverse complement strand
TCAAGGGAGCGGTTGGTGTCGCTCATTCTGCCCTATCATCACTGCCATCCTGAGATGCTTTATTCCAGATCGGGTTACCTCGATCATCAGGATGCAGCCTTTCTTTCTCCTGATCATGCAGGTGCCAGTAAGATTTATCGATCGCGCCCGCAGCATATTCTTGTTTCTTGTCATGCTCAAACGGGCACCACCAGTTCTCCACGATCATTACAAGGTAGGTCGCATAGCGGAACAGGGCAACACTCAGCGGGCAATAGAGCTTGCAGTTGAAAATCCAGTAGAATCTGTGCGCGCGCAGGTTGTACCAGGTGGAGCCAGTAGAATAGATGATCTGATTGTCATAACAGTAACGGTGCGAAGCCCAGGCAGGGACGAAATCCCAATAAGATCTGATATTCATGCCTCCAACGTATTTTAGATGGATTCTGACCAGCAGCACCCCTAGCAGCACAAAGGGAGTCGTTGTTATCAATGGGAAGTATATAAGCGGAATACCAATAGCCTTTTTCCATAGTGGCTGCTCCGAAAAATTCGCGCCTATGGTTACACGTTCCATATAATTATCCTTTCATTCAGCCTGAATAGCAGATATTTGTATTACACGTCATTATCCTACGCCGTGCATTGTATTCACACTAGGAAAGAATGCGTCTTTAAATTAATTCCTCCGTCCCCGTTTATTGCCACCTGTATTGAAAGAGCTTGTATAGTTAGACAAATGCATTTCCATTTGTCTGTAGATTAATGCGATAGAAGCAAGGACACGAAGTCACTATGTCGGACACTGCATTACCAGACCCGAAGTGGGGCCGGCCGGATGGCACCCACGATCCCTGGCTGCTGGCCCATTTTCAGGCAGTGGAATCCGATGTGCTTATTACCACTGCACCCAAGGCGGGCACGACCTGGATGCAACAGATTCTGTACCAGATGCGCAGCGGGGGCGATCCGGATTTTGACAACATCGACGCCGTGGTCCCCTGGCTGGAACGCCCGCGCGAGGGCAAAAGTTGGCAACAAGTGCTCGACGAATACGATGCCCTGCCACGGCCGCGTCTTTTCAAGACCCACTGCACCGCGGAGCAAACGCCGGGGCTCGGCACGGCAAGTATCGTTCTTACTGTACGGGATCCGCGCGAGTGCTGTGTAAGTTTCTACCATCACCTGATGAACATGACCGATGAGGCGCTGGAAGCGTCCGGACACCAGCGTCCCGCTTCATTTGCCGCGCATGTCGAAAACTGGCTTGAATTCGCAGCCTGGTACCGCAATGTCAAAAGCTGGTGGCCTTACCATAACCATGAAAAAGTGCTGTTGCTTCGATATATGGATCTGAAGCGCGATCTTGCCGCGGGTGTTGACCAGATTGCCGCGTTCCTGGGTTGGGAAGTTACTCCGGGACAAAAAGCACAGGTGCTGAAATATAGTTCATTCGACTGGATGAAGGCGCATGACGAAAAGTTTTCAGTACAGGCCGAATCGGGCAATCCTGCATTCAAGCCTGGTCGTTTTATCCGCCAGGGTAAAGTGGGCGCTTACAGGGACCTGCTTACACCTGAACTGGAAAAGAAAATAATTAACCGCGCATATGCGGAACTCGAATCAGGGTGCCTGCGTTTCCTGGGTCTGGCAGCTACCGTCATTTAAAAACATCGCAGGGTGCGCCGTGCGCACCGGGGATGCTTGCAACAGCGACTGGTGCGCACGGCGCACCCTACATTTGCCTGACAGGGGCGAAGGAAGTAAAAATTGAGGTGTATCAACTCCGACCAGACCTGACGTTCGGTCATCCCTATAAACAGTATGCCCTGCAGATGCGGGGCTACTGAATAAGGGAGCGGAGGGATAAAATTAAACCTCCGTTCCCTTTTTACTTGCCTGTGACGAAAAGCAATTTAGTCAGTAATGTGTAATGTTGCTATTCCACTGCTGCTGTTGCCACTGGCATCCGTCGCCGTGCCTGACAAGTCGATCTTGGACGTGGTCATGGTTACCGTGTCATTATTGCCCTGAATCTTAAGCAGGTCGCCATCCTGTACGGAAAATCCTCCTACAGCATGGGTTTGCGGGCTATCGTCACATGCGTCCGCGGCTGAGACCTGCACTTTAATCCATTGAACATTGGGTCGATCAATGTGGGATACAGGCATGCCGCTGCGATCGTCAATGAAAGCAACATCCAGTACCGGTGCTGTAGTGTCAACGATGTTGACCGTCACTGTTTCGGTATCTGTTTCGCCTGTTGTTGTCAGTGCCGTAGCGCTTATGTCGTGCGAACCAGGTTCAAGTGCCGTATTAATTGTCGTGCCTGAGCCAGCAGGAAGCCCATCGACGGTCCAGGAAATACTTTCAAGTATGGCGCCACCGGTTAGGCTGAGATTTGCACTGATTTCAACGACAGTACCATTTGTACTGGCGCATTCATGTGTAGTGCCACCGGTTACTGCGAGTGTGATGTCAACATCCGGACCAGGCTCTTCTACCACGAATTCGAAGATGCCGGTAAAGCCCGGGAAGGGTCCACCTGCAACGGCATGGCCGGGGATGCCGTCGCCATCGCTGTCAACCGGGATAAAGGTTTGCGAGCTAACGGGGCCTGCAACGTCCCATACCATGAATGTCGGTAAAATATTGATATCCCATTCCAGAATTATGTACGCGCCGATCTGGCCTGGATTGACAGAAGCCGTTATTGTTCCCCCGAATCCGTCACTGCGTGTATGCGTCCCTACAGGAAGGAGTTCAACAGTGTTTGTGATGATGTCGGTACCTAAAAAGAGAATCGGGTCGAAGCTGAGTGTGCCTGCTGTTGCATCGTAATCACCCGTAAGGGGGTCTCCGCAGGCGCCAGTACCAGGAGGTTCACAGAAATCAAATCCAAACGGATCATAGACGTGTAGAGAACCCGTTAAAGGTGTTGAGCTGGCTGCGCCAAAATAGAAAAGAAACACCAGAGCCAATAAGGCACGAAATAATTTAATCATTATTTTTTCCTCCAGATGCACTCTCAAACTTGCTGAACTTTTTATAACAAATAATGAAACGGGAATATCTGACCTGAATCAACAAATTAAAATATCACAAATTCATGATTATCATGCAGACTGTAGATACAAATGTGCGCTAGTTGTTCGATAGAGGTCATCAACAGTGCTTTTGTATGAGTCAGTCTTGTAAATTCCTGAGCCTCATCTTTGGGTCGTCTCAGTTCCTGGGTGAGAGGGGATGGAGGGAATATAAATTAATCCCTCCATCCCCTTTTACGCCGTAGGGTGCGCTGTGCGCACCAGTCGCTGTTGTAAGCATCCCCGGTGCGCACGGCGCACCCTACATTTGCCTGACAGGGGCGAAGGAAGTAAAAATAGATCCATTCGCTTCCTTTTAGGCGAGACCCGACACAAGGATCAAACGAACCGGTCTGCTCTCACGGTTTATTCAGCAAGCCTGGCTGCCACTTCATTGGCAATGACACCATGTGTCGCCTTTGTCGGGTGAGTACCATCCCAAAAAACATAATCGTCCGGACTCATGCAGGCAAAGGGTGGAACTTCCGGTGTTACGCAGGGATCGCTTCCGTTCAGCAGGCCAAAACCTTCAGGAAACAAGACAATCTGCTGGAGCTTGTCAAATGTATCAAAGCGGATAATCTCGATCCCGGTAAGGTTTGCCTCGAGTTGATCAAGTACAGCATCAAGCCCCGGGATCCCAGGCGGGAAGGGAGGGCAAAACTGGTCGTAGGGAAATGGAAGTGGACTGCCGTTGTTATAGAGTACTGACAGGCAGGTGCCTAGTCCCGAGGCCTGGGGTACGTTTAACGGCGGATTCATTGCCGGAATCAGGCCCATATCCGGGACGTTCATGATCAGGAACTTCCTGGCACCTGCCGTATACAGTTCTGCAACTCTGTCTCCTACCGAAGCAAACGCATCAATGATAATTCCTATTCCAACACCGGGATTGATGGTGGCAAATGCCGTAACCGCATCCGGGGCGATGTCATTACCGCCGATAAAAATCACATACAGGGCGTCAGGCGGGGCAGTGCCACCGGAATCAGCGAGGCTGGCGAGATAGGTACTGACTTGCTCGGGAAGGTGCATATTCGGGCTGGTCACCGATGCGTCGCGTGCCCTTGCTCCCCCGTAGGCGTAGTTTGTTGCGACACCGGGATTCCGCAGTGCCGGGCGTACCAGGTTGCCCATGCCAAGCGGTTTTGCATACTGTTCTACCCAGGTGTTTCCGTTACTGTGATGCAAGCCGCCACGGGTATAGGGGCCGTCGGGTACCAGGAAGTCGTCCAGCAGGTCATAGGGTGGTGTATTGGATAATCCTGTTACAACATACTTGTTACCCGGATCGGACAAGCTGTCTCCGAAAACGACCAGCCCGTTGTAAGATACTTCTGCGCTGGCACGGCCGGCTACCAGGATGGATAGCAGCAAGAGAAAGATGCCCGGTTGCTGGTATCTAAAAGTAATCATGATGTGCCTCCAGATAATAATGGTGTATGAAAAGATATTTTTGTACTCATAAACCAGTTCATGGTCTGAGAAATTATCACCTGTACGGGAAAATTGAGTTGATATTCGTCAGTAGAATTAATAAATGGCTGTAAATTCCAGTTGATGAACGGGTGGCTGCCTGGAAAGAGAAGTGGAATGCTGCCTGTCCTGATCACGCGCTGCACCAGGCGACTGACAATTGCCTCCTGAACCAAACGGGCGACCAGCGAGGTTTAACTATGCGGCAACTCACGACGTACCTGTTCCTGCGCAGGAACGGCTACAAAACACCGGCAGTGAGGGTAAAGGCGTGTAAGGCGAGTTCACTCGCTCCACCTGTAGTTTCAATCTGGCCGTTGAAAGCATCTACAGTTATAGAGCCGGATATCCGGGAAATCATTTGAAATGAACAGGATGGGCAGTTCGTAATAAGGACGGAATCCGGGCCAGGCATGGTCCAGGTAAAGTCAACTACGCCACCAGCGTCTTCACTCAGCGCCGATCTGGTTGTTGATCTTCCTGTTCCATCCGCAAAGAGCGCGATTTTATGCGACTGATTATATGAATGAGCATCGGTCCAGTAGGTGTTGGCAGAGAATTGGTTTGGCGCGTTGAAAATTTCATCTAACGGCTGGAGGGGTCTTGTTAAAGTGATATATGCATTTGCAGTACTGCGGCCTGTCCCGTCTGAATCGGCAGTGACTGTTATCGGGTTGTCGCCAAATCCAAGCCCTCCAACATCAGCAAACCAGGAGCCATGTCCCTGGTTGTAATTTACATAGCCGGTACTGGTGGCTCCGGTTAGTGCATTGGTTGCATGCACAAAGCTTGCATTGGATATGGTTCCGCCGATTATCACGCCAGT
>JAOULY010000165.1 GCA_029881775.1 Gammaproteobacteria bacterium | reverse complement strand
TGCTTGCGGAATGGTTACCAAGGCGCCTGGTCCCGGCATTGCTGGGCGCCGAGGTCGCAGACACACCGTTACAGGCCTTCTCGCACGCGCGACTGGCGGCTGTTGCCGAACAACTGCAACAGTGGCCACTCAAACCCAATGGCACCGAGGGCTACCGCACCGCTGAAGTGACCCTTGGCGGCGTTGACTGCGACGAGCTCTCATCACGAACCATGGAATCCAGCAAGGCCGATGGCCTGTACTTTATCGGTGAAGTGGTTGATGTGACCGGCTGGTTGGGCGGGTATAACTTCCAGTGGGCGTGGTCGTCGGGGTGGTGTGCGGGACAGGTTGTGTGAAGTGATGGGGGCGCGTTGCAAAGCCGAATAATGCCTTGCAGGTGCGGACGTTGCCCGCGAATCAAACAGGTTCGCGCCTACCAGGCGCTCCTACAGCGCACAAATCAACAGCTGTAGGAGCGGACGGTGTCCGCGAACCCAATCAATCGCGCCTGCAAGGCGCGCCTACCCCGTTCAATGCGGCTGCAGGCGCGGACCGCGTCCGCGGATTAAAACAGGTTCGCGCTTGCGAAGCGCTCCTACAATGCATGAATCAACAGCTGTGGGAGCGGACGTTGTCCGCGATTTCAATTAATCGCGCCTGCAAGGCGCTCCTACAGCGCCTGAATCAACAGCTGTGGGAGCGGACGTTGTCCGCGAATTCAATCATTCGCGCCTGCAAGGCGCTCCTACAGCGCACAAATCAACAGCTGTAGGAGCGGACCGCGTCCGCGAATTCAATTAATCGCGCCTGGCAGGCGCGCCTACGTGGTATGAATCAATACCTGCCTCGAATGAGGTCTTGTCTTCACTGCAAATGGTCTGCCAGCCGGCCGCCTGTGCGCGTTCGATGTTACCCTGGAGGTCATCGATAAACAGGATTACGGCCGGCGCAAGTTCGAGCCGCTTGGCAATATCGTCAAACAACGTGGGGTCGCGCTTGCCCTTGCCCAGGTGATAACTGTTGAACACGTGATCAAATTCAGCGAAGAAATGGTCCCGCGCATCCAGTTCATCGAGCCAGTGTGACTGGTCACTCAGGATCCCGGCGATCACACCCTGTGCACGCCAGCGCCGGACGTGCTCGATAACCCAGGGTCGCAGAATGAAACCGTCGAGGATACGCCGGGTCAGTGTCGCGTCACTGCCCTCAAGACCGGTCCTTTCGCGCATGACTGACCAGAACGTTGCCTCACTCCCCCAGCCAAGGATAAACCCCGTCTCGTACACCGCCACCTTGGCAACCTCATGCATCGTCTTCGGGTCAATGCCCTGCTCCCGGGCCAGGTCGAACAAACCGTTGCGAAAGCCCTCCTCGGCAATCACCCCGCCATAATCAAGTAACACCGCCCTGATGGTCTGATTCGACATAAGCATGACATTATCACAACTCTAAAACCGCGTAGATACCGCGGAATCGAGGCCCGTGATTTCATCCGCTGCCAGTACCTTTACCCTTCCAACTCTTTAAAAAATACCGCACACGACATGGAAATACCGGTCAGTCAAATCCTTGTACGATTCCCGCAAAAGCCGGGCATGGATTGCATCGTCGGCATTCCCGGCTCGCATATCCTGCCGGCAGTCATTGTGCAACAACATCTCAAACAGGTAATGACTGTGCTGCTTGAGCGTTTCATATCCAGGCAGGATGCCGAGCTGCTTATCCAGCCCAGCGGCATCCTCATAGCTGATATGCATTTCAAAACAACCATTGATGCGCGGATGCGAACCGGGAATATGCCCGGCCAGGCGGGTGAACGCCCGCATGTGGCCAACAGGAATACATGCGGGTAGTGCTCAGGCATGCTGTTCTGACTGTTTATAAAGCAATTGATACTTTGAGAGCCGGCCGATTCATTGCGGACAACGCCCGGCGCATGGACCATGGTACTGTAGTGTAGCCCATCATTACCGGCAAACCGGACAGCACATCGCTGCCGCCCGGGCAGCTACTGAAGCCGTTTTTCTGCAGTGTCATATACACATCTCGCCTGCTACCATTGCTACCAATCTTCACACCCTGCACGGAGACAGACCATGAGCAAAGACCGCGAAACATCGGCGGACATAGATTTATTCTCACCGATTACGCTGGGTGGACTGGCCCTGCCGAACCGCGTCATCATGGCGCCCCTGACACGCAACCGGGCCGCCATGCCCGGCAATATCCCGCAGGCAATGAATGCACGCTATTACGCGCAACGCGCCGGTGCCGGCCTGATTATCTCCGAGGCCACGCAGGTCGCAGCACAAGGCATCGGTTACCCCGCCACGCCGGGCATACACAGCCGCGAACAGGTACAGGGCTGGCGCGCCGTGACCGATGCCGTACATGAAAAAGGCGGACACATCTTCGTGCAGCTCTGGTACTGCGGCCGCATCTCGCATCCGGACCTGTTGCCGGATCACCAGCAACCGGTATCCGCCTCGGCCATCACGCCGGCCGGCGAGGCCGTCACGATGGAAGGCATGAAACCCTTCGTCGAACCGCGGGCACTCGCCACCGATGAACTACCCGGCATCGTCGACCTGTACCGGCAGGCCGCGGCCTGTGCCCGGGACGCCGGTTTCGACGGCGTGGAAATACACGCCGCCAACGGCTACCTGCTCGACCAGTTCCTGCGCGACGGCAGCAACCGGCGCGACGACAACTACGGCGGCTCGCTGGAAAACCGCAGCCGCCTGCTACTCGAGGTACTGGACGCGGTACTGGAAAGCTGGGAACCGGGCCGCGTCGGCGTGCGCATCTCGCCGGAGAACAGCTTCAACGATATGCATGACAGCGACCCGCAAACCACCTTCAACTACGTGGCAAAGGCGCTCAGCGGGCGTGGCCTGGGCTACCTGCACGTACTGGAAGGCGACATGATGAGCGGCAAAACAGGCATCGACTATCAGCCGATTCGTGCAGCGTTCGACGGTTACTACATGGCCAATAACGCCTATGACAAGGCACGCGCGCAGGCCGCCATCACTGGCGGGGCTGCCGACATGGTCGCATTCGGCAAACCTTTCCTCGCCAACCCGGACCTGGTCGAACGTTTAAAACAGGATGCCGAACTGAATAAACCCAACGAGGCAACATTCTATGGCGGGGATGAGACCGGTTACACCGATTACCCGACGCTGGGTAAATAGACACCTGTGACCCCGTAGGCGCGGGCGTTGCCCGCAAATGTTATCGGATTCGCGCTTGCGAAGCGCTCCTACAGCGGTTGGTCACCTGTAGGAGCGGATGCTGTCCGCGAATGTTATTGGATTCGTGCTTACAAGCGCTCCTACAGCGGTCGTGCTATCTGTAGGAGCGGACCGCGTCCGCGAATTGTGCGGCAATAGATATTCATGGGCTGAATCCCCAGCCTTCGCGGGAATGACGAACAAGATCGCGCCTGCAAGGCGCTCCTACAGCGGCTGGTCACCTGTAGGAGCGGACGTTGTCCGCGAATCCTATTCACATCGCGCCTGCAAGGCGCTCCTGCAGCGGTTTGGTTCAGCGCGAGGACGGCAATAGTGCTGTAGGAGCGGACCGCGTCGGCGAATCAGATATGCGGGTCGAATAAATTCACAAAGAATGTGTCCGACCCGCGCCTGCATTTCAATCAACGACTGTAGGAGCGCCTTGCAGGCGCGATCCATTTATATATCATTTGCGAACAGCGTCCGCTCCTCACGCCCTGCGCAAAAACGCCAGCCACCGCGCCAGGTTCAGCAGGCTGGCAAGTGAACTCGCCACATAGGTAAACGCCGCCGCCCGCAGCACCCGGCGCACGGCTGTCTCGTCTTCGGCCTGGATGTAATGACCGCTCATGAGAATCGGCAACGCCTTGCCGAAGCTGGCATCCAGCTCGACCGGCAGGGTCACCAGGTGGACCAGCGTGGCGCTGGCCATACTTAACAACCCGATAGCCGCCATGATGAGACCCGCGGATGGCGCACGCGTGATCGCCACAGCAACCGGCAACAGGAACATGGCGGCGGCACCGAGCTGCTGGGTCGTTTGCGCCAGCTTGACCAGCCGGTGGCGCAGCGCGAGCTTCGACTCGTTGCGCTGATGCTGGATGGCATGGCCCACCTCGTGCGCCGCCACCGCCACGGCGGTCAACGAGTTGCGATCGTAGTTATCAGGACCCAGGCGCACCACGCGACTCTCCGGGTCATAGTGATCGCCGCCCTTCTTCGTTTTTTCCACCGGCACGTCATGCATCTGGTAGGCGTCCAGCAGGTGGCGCGCAAGCTCCCCGCCCGTTCCGGGTATCCGCGGGAGCACGTCACCATAGCGACGGAAGGTGTACTGGGCCCACCACTGCGGGCCGAATACCAGCACCAACAGGAAGACAATTACTAGAAGAATATACATGCCGGTGTTTGAATGAACCCTGCCAGACTGGTTACGTGCGTTGCAGCCATGGGCTGCCGTGCATCACACCCTGGATTATCCCAGATAAAAAAAGGGGCCGGACACATTTTTGCTTAAATGCACCCGGCCCCTTATTACTGATATTTAATCGCGCCTGCAAGGCGCTCCTACAGGTCGCATAACCGCTGTAGGAGCGCCTTGCAGGCGCGATCTTATGTCATCCCCGCGAAGGCGTGGATCCAGCCCATGAATATCCACTGCCGCACAATTCGCGGACGCGGTCCGCTCCTACAGCGCTATTGCCGTCCTTGTGCTGAACCAAACCGCTGTAGGAGCGCTTGTAAGCGCGAATCAAAACATTCGCGGACAACGTCCGCTCCTACAGCGCTATTGCCGTCCTTGTGCTGAACCAAACCGCTGTAGGAGCGCTTCGCAAGCGCGAATCCGATAACATTCGCGGACAGCGTCCGCTCCTGACACACGTGTATCACCCCACCGGAAAACATACCCGGCTTGCTCCCTGCTTACAGGAATTTCTTGGCCATACCCAGCAAGCCACCCGCATTATCCAGCAAAGAACCACCACTGCTGGACTTGTCGATCAGCTGCGGCAGTACATCTTTCAAACTCTCAAGCAGCGAGCCTTCATCGGTATTCAGCTCGCTCGCCATGGCGGCCACCTTGTCTTTGCCGACAACGTCCCGGACCTGGTCGGCCGTGATGTCTTCATTCTTGCCGTCGCCCAGCCAGGACTCGGCAATCGATCCCAGTCCCTTGCCCTGCATGGCGCCGATGAGTCCGCCGAGGTTGGCCTGCCCGTCCTTATCCGCCATCAAACTGCCAAGTGCGGATGTGATGACGTTCGAATTCGCGCCACCACCCATCTTGCTGGCTAACAGTTGTGCGCCCAGTTGCATGAAATCCATAGTGATTCTCCAGTTTAGTTGCGTTTAGTGTACGCCGACAGGCCGCATCTCCTTGCGGCCGCCGCCATTC
>JAOULY010000164.1 GCA_029881775.1 Gammaproteobacteria bacterium | reverse complement strand
GGTCCAGGCCGGCAGTCGCACTGGCGCTCCAAACCAACAGGCTTACGAGCATACCGGCCGATCGGAGGCGCCTCATAAACCACTTAAATTCCACGATCCAATCATGTAGTTTTACACTGGCCATTATTTCCATAATTATTCCTTGTTCGTATTAGTATGTTTACTGGCAGAAATGCCAAGCATGACCAAGAGCATAGCAACATTAACCCGGGTAGCTTGGGAAAACCAGCCTGTGACCGGCTATCACATTCGCACCCTGGCTTGAATCCAGCTGAATACCCGCGATCCGATCACCCGCAAACCAGTTTCCACCCGAGACTCCAACCTTTTCCTCTGCCCGTAGTGATGGTCCGTCCTACCAGCCGCAGCCAACACTGCCTCATCCCTGTCGGGCCGGTATCCTGGCCGGGTTATATGTGAATTCTCCGACCTACCCGTCGGACAGTGCACGCGACCTCGGCAACCGCACGACTTATGGACCGGCGCCGTCTCCACGACATGCGCTAGATTCTTGCCGATCAACACCGGGCCCTTGATGTTGGCGATGATCTTCACCGCACCGCCGCAAGCCTGACAGGTCTCAACATCGATCCGGAATACGCGCTTGAGGCACTGTGCACAGGTCATCGCAGACCGGAGGTCCACCGGCCAGTCCTCCTCTACCTCATCCGATGCCTTGCGGTTGGCACCCTGCCCCGACGCGCCTTCGTGACCCAGGCCCGATGTGGACTGTTCGGTGCAAACACCCCGTGGTAAAGGTTCTCTTCAACCTCCGAACAAGCCAAACAAAAAACCGGCACAAGGCCAAAACCTGCTCAGCGGGTTTTTATTATCAGCACCAAACAACAAAGGCCCCATCAGGGGCCTTTCTTGTTTGGCGCGCCCGGAAGGATTCGAACCTCCGACCGCCTGGTTCGTAGCCAGGTACTCTATCCAGCTGAGCTACGGGCGCAGTAAAATGGAGAAAGGGATTATACAGAAAAGCCGTTCTTTGTCATTGCGATGTTAATAATAAAAAAAAAGGGGGGGGGAATTGGCGGAGAGGGAGGGATTCGAACCCTCGATGGGCTTTTAACCCATACTCCCTTAGCAGGGGAGCGCCTTCAGCCACTCGGCCACCTCTCCAAATAATAAAACTGTCATCAGACCAGCGCATCACACAACACCGGTCGGGATTACTCGGCCTTACGTCCTCGCCCCTCCGGGGTCGCCGTCGCTTCGCGACGACGCTGTCTCGCGCCTGCGGCGCTCGGCTCGAACCCTCGATGGGCTTTTAACCCATACTCCCTTGGCAGGGGAGCGCCTTCAGCCACTCGGCCACCTCTCCAGACAATTACCTTACTAACCGGAAGACCGGGATTATAACGGGCATTGCCCACAAGTGCCTGCCCATCTGCCGCGCTGGATTATAGCGGGAACCGTGAGCAGAATTCCAGAACCGCTGTTTTGGTTGGTATTTTGTGATGGAACCGCATAAATCAAACAGGCCGCCGCGTAGCTGCGTGACGGCCTGTTTCAGCATGCATGACCAACGCCGGCCAGCTATTACGGGCTGCCGTTTGTTTCAGTTGGTACCGTTTTTCTGGCTTTCCTCTTGCTTGATCCGATCGAAAATTTCTTCGCGGTGAACAGCAACATTTTTCGGCGCATTCACACCGATCCTGACCTGGTTTCCTTTGACACCCAGCACGGTTACCGTTATGTCGTCACCGACCATCAGGGTCTCACCCACTCTTCTCGTTAGTATCAACATGCCTACAACTCCTTGTTCTAATTTATCCCTGTGAGGGGCATATTTATTATTCTGCCGCGCTGCAGCCCTTTACCCGGGCCATCTTTACGCAATACAACGAGTTGATTATATATTAATCCAGCTGAAGAGAATAATTAGATCAATTCCAATTGCTTGCGTGGCGTGAATGTACGGACGCTAACTCTTGATTTCGGGTGGCTGATCCAGCTCAAAAGCCTCGTGCAGCGACCGCACGGCAAGCTCGAGGTATTTCTCATCGACCACGACCGATATCTTGATCTCGGAAGTGGAAATCATGCGGATATTGACACCTTCCTTGGCCAACGCCCCGAACATGGTCGAGGCAATACCGGCATGCGAGCGCATGCCGACACCGACCAGCGACACTTTTACGATCCTGTCATCGCCGGAAACTTGCCTTGCACCCAGTTCACTGGCTATGCGCTGCAGGATTTCCAGCGCCCGCGCATAGTCATTACGGTGCACGGTGAAGGTAAAGTCGGTGGTTGCCCCATCCGGCGCAACGTTCTGCACGATCATGTCCACTTCAATATTGGCATCAGCCACCGGCCCCAGCAGCTGGTGTGCAACGCCCGGCGTATCCGGCACACCCACTACCGTCAGTTTCGCTTCATCACGATTAAACGCAATCCCGGAAATCAGTGCCTGTTCCATCTCTTCATCCTCATACGTGATCAACGTGCCCTCGCCTTCCTCGAACGAGGACAACACGCGCAACGGCACGTTGTAACGGCCGGCAAAACTGACCGACCGGATTTGCAATACCTTGGAACCCAGGCTGGCCATCTCCAGCATTTCCTCGAAGGTAATCCGCGTCAGGCGACGCGCCTCGGGTACCACCCGCGGGTCCGTTGTGTACACCCCGTCGACATCGGTATAGATCTGGCACTCATCGGCCTTCAGTGCCGCTGCCAGTGCCACCGCCGTGGTATCCGAGCCACCGCGTCCCAGCGTGGTGATATTGCCTTCCTCGTCGACACCCTGGAATCCGGCCACCACCACGACCCGCCCTTTGGCCAGGTCGGCATTGATTCGCTGGTCATCGATTTCACGAATCCTGGCCTTGTTGTGCGCACTGTCGGTGCGTATGTGTACCTGCGAACCGGTATAGGAACGGGCCGCACAGCCGCGTTCTTCCAATGCCATGCTGAGTAGCGCAATGGTCACCTGCTCGCCGGTCGATAGCAGCACGTCCAGTTCACGCGGAACCGGCCGGGCCGAGATTGCATTGGCCAGTTCCAGCAGGCGATTGGTCTCGCCGCTCATCGCCGAGACCACGACAACGACGTCATTACCCTGCTCGCGCCACTTGATGACCTTGTCGGCAACCGCACCGATGCGTTCTGTTGAACCCACCGAGGTGCCACCGTATTTTTGAACTATCAATGCCATAATTTTTTCATGCCGTCAGTGCGAGCGTAGCGCGGCAACCCCGTAACCTTGTAGCAGTCGTCTGGAGATTGCTTCGTCACCCGGTTCCTCGCAATGATCGTTGTTTCTCCCTGCAGTTAGCCTATCTGTTTCCTTACCCAGTCCTCGACGCTCGCCAGCGCGGCATCGAGTGCGGCGGGATTATTGCCGCCCGCCTGTGCCATGTCCGGCCGCCCGCCACCCTTGCCGCCGACCTGCGTGGCGACCGCGTTGACCAGCTCACCGGCCTTCAGGCGCGCCGTCTGGTCTTTGGTGACACCGGCCACCAGGCTGATCTTGTCGCCATCGACCGTTGCCAGCACGACAGCCGCCGATCCCAGCTTGTTCTTCAACTGGTCCAGTGTATCGCGCAGCACGCGCGCATCGGCACCGTCCATGCGTGCGGCCAGCACCTTGACGCCGTCGATATCCACCGCCTGGCCCGCCAGGTCACTGCCCTGGCTGCTGGCCATTTTATTCTTCAGTTGTTCGAGTTCTTTCTCAAGCGCGCGCGTCTTATCCACCAGCGCGGCCACCCGTTCGCCGGCATCCTCGCGGCTGCCCTTGAGCAGGCCGGCAATATCCGCCAGGCGGTGTTCGCTGTCGCGCACCCATTGCAGCGCGCCCTCGCCGGTCACCGCCTCGATACGCCGCACCCCGGAGGCAATACCGGTTTCCGCCGTGATCTTGAACAGGCCGATATCACCGGCATGCTGCACGTGCGTGCCGCCACACAACTCGACAGAAAAATCACCGATGGACAGCACGCGTACTTCATCACCGTACTTCTCACCAAACAGCGCCATGGCACCTGACTGCACAGCATCATCCATCGACATCAGCCGGGTTTGCGCCTGCGCATTGGCACGGATCTGTGCATTCACCATGGACTCGATGGCCTCGAGCTGTTCCGGCGTCACCGGCTCATAGTGCGAGAAATCGAAACGCAGGCGCTCCGGACCGACCAGCGAACCCTTTTGCTGCACGTGATCACCCAGCACGGTTCGCAGTGCGGCATGCAACAGGTGCGTACCTGAATGATTCAGGACCGTGGCCTGGCGGCGCTGTGCGTCAACCAGCGGCCTGACGCGATCACCCACCTTTAGCTGACCACGCTGCAGTGTACCGATATGTACAAACGCAGAACCGCCCTGCTTCTGCGTGTCCTGCACGACAAAGCCTGCCGATTCCGATTCGATCACACCGCGGTCGCCGACCTGCCCACCGGACTCGGCATAAAACGGCGTGGCATCCAGCACCACCTGCCCGTCCTGGCCGGCCGACAGCGTATCGACCTGCGCGCCGCCACATACCAGCGCGACCACGTTCGCCTCGCCTTCCAGGTGTTCGTAACCGGTAAACGCCGTGGCCACATCCAGCCGCAGGTCGCCGCCCTGTGCAGCACCGAACTGGCTGGCGGACCGCGCACGTGCACGCTGCGCGTCCATTGCCGCGTTGAATCCTTCCTCGTCAATCTCAAGGCCACGCTCGCGGGCAATGTCTGCAGTCAGGTCGCGGGGGAAACCATAGGTGTCATACAATTTGAAGACGGTGTCGCCGGCGATCACCTTGCCCTGCATCTTTGCCAGGTCTTCCTCGAGCAGCCGCATACCCTGTTCAAGCGTCTCGGCGAAGCGCTCTTCTTCAAGCGACAGGATACGTTCGACATGTGCGCGGTTATCGCGCAGTTCCGGGTATGCATCACCCATGACGTCGCACAGCGGCGCCACCAGTTTGTAGAAGAATGCGTCATTGATTCCGAGTTTGTAGCCATGGCGCACGGCGCGACGAATAATTCGGCGCAGCACATAGCCACGTCCCTCGTTCGACGGCAATACCCCGTCGACTATCAGGAACGCACAGGAGCGAATGTGGTCGGCAATAACCCGCAACGAGTTATTGTCGTGATCATCCATCGATGCAATGGCGCCGGCCGCCCTGATCAGATGCTGGAACAGGTCGATGTCGTAGTTGCTATGCACGCCCTGCATAACCGCGGCAAGACGCTCGAGACCCATACCGGTATCAACCGACGGTTTCGGTAACGGCTTGAGTGTCCCGCTGCTGTCACGGTCGTACTGCATGAACACCAGGTTCCAGATCTCGACATAACGATCGCCGTCTTCTTCCGGTGTACCCGGCGGGCCGCCCGCGATCTCCACACCGTGATCGTAGAATATTTCCGTACAGGGACCACAGGGGCCGGTATCGCCCATCG
>JAOULY010000163.1 GCA_029881775.1 Gammaproteobacteria bacterium | reverse complement strand
CGATGCGGGTTTGCTCAAGCCGGACGAGCCGTTCACCGCCTTGCTGACGCAGGGCATGGTGCTGAAAGACGGCGCGAAGATGTCCAAGTCCAAGGGCAACACCGTTGATCCGCAGGGACTGATCGATCGCTACGGCGCCGATACCGTACGCCTGTTTACCATGTTTGCGGCGCCACCCGACCAGTCACTCGAGTGGTCGGACTCCGGTGTGGAAGGCGCATCGCGTTTCCTCAAGCGCCTGTGGAAGCAGGTGGCACGGCATGTCGACGGCGGGCCGGTTGCTGCGCTTGATACCGGTTCACTCGATACCGCTCAGAAGGCGCTGCGCAACAGTGTCCACAATACCCTCGCCAAGGTCGGTGACGACATTGGTCGGCGCTTTACCTTCAACACGGCCATCGCCGCCAACATGGAACTCATGAATGAACTGGGGCGGTTTGATGACGACTCAAATCAGGGACGAGCCGTCATGCAGGAGGCGCTGGAACTGGTTGTGCTGATGCTGTCGCCGATTGTGCCGCATATCACCCATACCCTGTGGGCCGAGCTGGGTCATGCCGATGCCGTTCTCGACAGCGCCTGGCCGGTGGTTGACCAGTCGGCACTGGTGCAGGAATCGATCACGCTGGTGGTGCAGGTCAACGGCAAGGTGCGCGGGCGTGTCGATGTGCCGGCCGACGCAGCCCGCGAGGCGATTGAAGCGGCGGTCATGGCGGAAGACAATGTGCAGAAACACATGGATGGCAAGCCGCCGAGGAAGGTGATCGTGGTGCCGGGTAAGCTGGTGAACATTGTTGTCTAATCAAACGCTATATTCAAAAAATCCATCCCTTCTCCCTCCCGGGAGAAGGTCAGGAAGAGGGGATATATCGGCGATATATTTGATTCCCTCTCCCCGGCCCTCTCCCGGAGGGAGAGGGGGCTTAATTAAGAGAAACAGAATGACCACCGGGTTGAAAGTGAAACGTCAAATACTGCTAATGCTGGCCGTGGCGCTTGTTGTTTCATTTGTGGCCGGTTGTGGTTACCAGTTGCGCGGCAGTGCCAGTCTGCCAGCGGTTATGTCGACAACGTACGTGAAGGGCTTGCGTGCCTACAGTGCCCTGGTGGATGACTTCTCGCACGCACTGCGAATGCGTGATGCAGTGGTGACGACAGACCCCGCGAGCGCCAGTGCGATCCTGTCCATTACCGCGAACGACACCGAAAAACTGGTGCTGTCGGTGGACACGGCCGGTAACGTGCTGGAGTACGAAATACGTCAGACCATTCGTTTTTCGGTTTTTGCGGCCGATCAGCAGGTATTGCTTCCGGAACAGTCGGTATCGTTGAGTCGCGACTTCCTGTTTACCAGTACCGACGTGCTGGCGAAGGCGCGCGAAGAGAAGCTGGTGCGTCGCACCCTGCAGAAAAGTATCGTCAACCTGGCCATGCTGCGGATCGCGGCGCTCGGGCGATAGCGTGCACTTGTTTATCAATACAATTGCAGGAGCGGATCGCATCCGCGAATTATTATCCGGCCGCGGCGAAGTTCGCGGACGCGATCCGCTCCTGCAGCTGATATACCAGCGTGATCGATCTTCTCTGTAAGTATGCAACTCAAACCAGAACAGCTTGATGCCCACCTGAAAAAACAGCTTGCGCCGGTGTATTTCGTCAGTGGCGATGATCCCTTGCGCGTCATGGAAGCGGCCGATGCGGTGCGTGCCGCGGCACGGGCGCAGGGTTATGACGAGCGCGATGTGTTGACCGTGCAAACGGGTTTTGACTGGTACAGTTTGCAGTCGGAGGCGGGCAGCCTGTCGCTGTTTTCCTCGCAGCGCATCATTGATCTGCGCATGCCGACCGGCAAGCCGGGCAGGGAGGGCGCGCAGGCGCTCAGGGATTTTGCCGAACAGCTGCCCGAGGATACGCTGTTGCTGGTCACTGCCGGCAAGCTGGACCCGGCGGCGCGCAAGAGTAAATGGGTGCAGGCACTGGACAAGGCCGGTGTGGTGTTGTTTGTCTGGCCAATGGATGCGCGTGAATTCAATGGCTGGGTGGCGGCGCGGATGCGCCGCTGCGGGCTGGAACCCACCGCGGAGGCCGTGTCCATGCTGGCCGACCGGGTCGAGGGCAACCTGCTGGCCTGTGTCCAGGAGATCGACAAGCTGTACCTGTTGCAGGGTGCGGGGGCGGTCGATGCCGACGCGATCACCCGGCTGGTGGCCGACAACGCCCGCTTCGACGTGTTCGGCCTGGTTGATGCGGCGCTAGCCGGCAAGGCCGCCCGCAGTATTCGTATCCTGCATGGACTGGAGGCCGAGGGGACGGCGCCACAGATCGTGTTGTGGGCGCTGGCGCGCGAGATCCGCCAGCTGACAGCGATGGCGACGCAGGTGGCTGGTGGCCAGGCAATTCCCGGGGTGCTGAGCCGGTACCATGTGTGGGCGAACCGCAAGACCGCCGTCGGGACGGCGTTAAAACGCCTGAAACCGGCGGAATGTAACGCCATGCTGCGTCACTGCGCCTCGATCGACCGCATCAGCAAGGGGCGGGGTGCGGGCAACGCCTGGGACGAACTGTTACAATTAACCTGCAGGCTGGCGGGGCAGGAGGTTCTGTCCGTCGCCTGAGGTGAGCGGTTTTATTTGCCGCCCGGATGCAGCAAGGCGAAACCCGGCAACACTGGACGGGACTGTCCCGGATTTTGAATTATCAAGTATCAGTTTTATGAGTGTGAAAGCCGAATCCATCGAATTCAATGTCCCTGACTACATGCAGGGTGTCGGGCGTCGTGCCCGCGTCGCTGCGCGTGCCATCGCGCGTGCCCGGTCCGGCATGAAGGATGCCGCGTTGGCGGCCATCGCCCGCGCGATCGAGGCGTCAGCGGATCAGCTCAAGCAAGCGAACGAAAAGGACCTGGCCGCGGGCCGTGAGCACGGTCTCGATGCCGCGCTGCTGGATCGCCTCGAACTCAACGACGCACGGATTGCCGCCATGGCCGAGGGCCTGCGCGAGATCGCACTGTTGCCCGACCCGGTTGGCAGTATTTCCAATATGAACTACCGGCCGTCCGGTATCCAGGTCGGCCGTATGCGCGTACCGCTGGGTGTGATCGGCATCATTTACGAATCGCGCCCCAACGTCACGGCGGATGCCGCCGGACTGTGCCTGAAGTCCGGCAATGCCGCCATCCTGCGCGGCGGATCCGAGGCCATACATTCCAACCAGGCAATTGCGCAATGTATATACACGGGCCTGGCAGAGGCCGGTCTGCCCACCGATACCGTGCAGGTCATCGAGACCGCGGACCGTGCGGCGGTCGGTGAATTGATCAGCATGCCGGAGTTTGTCGATGTAATCGTGCCGCGTGGCGGCAAGGGGCTGATCGAGCGCATCAGTCGCGAGGCGCGCGTGCCCGTCATCAAGCACCTGCACGGTGTTTGCCATACCTATATCGATGACCAGGCGGACATCGACAAGGCAATTCGCGTGGCGTTTAACGCCAAGACGCAGCGTTACGGCACCTGCAACACCATGGAGACGCTGCTGGTTGCAAAGGCAATCGCGGCGCAGGTGCTGCCGCCGCTGGCGGAAAAATACCTGGCCGAGGGGGTTGAATTGCGTGGTTGCGAGGCGACCCGTGCCATACTCCCGGCAATCCATGCGGCGACCGAGGCGGACTGGGACGAGGAATACCTGGCGCCTATCCTGTCGATTCGCATCGTCGAGGATGTTGATGCGGCCATGGACCATATTGCGCGGCACGGCTCAAACCATACTGACGTAATCATCACGGAGTCACTGTCACGTGCGCAGCGTTTTCTGCACGAGGTGGATTCCAGTTCGGTGATGGTCAATGCATCCAGTCGTTTTGCGGATGGTTTCGAGTACGGCCTCGGCGCCGAGATCGGCATCAGCACCGACAAGCTGCACGCACGCGGCCCGGTCGGCCTGGAAGGTCTCACCACGCTTAAATATATCGTACTGGGTGACGGGCATATTCGAACATAGGCAGCGGCGGGTTCCGGGCACGCAATCCTTGCGTCTTTCCAGGGAGAGGCCGCCCGCTATTCATGAAGCCGCTCATTCCTGTTTGCACCTGATTACATGATCGGTATTCTCGGCGGCACTTTCGACCCGGTACACTTCGGACACCTGCGCCCGGCACTGGATGTCAGACAGGCGCTGGCACTGGATGAAATTCGCCTGCTGCCCTGTCATGTACCGCCGCATCGGCCACAGCCACTGGCAAGTACGCAGCAACGCACACTGATGCTGCAGGCTGCGATTGCGGGAGTGGACGGTTTTGTCATTGATGAACGTGAGTTCGAGCGTGATGGCTTGTCTTACACGTTCGACACGTTGCAGTCGTTACGCAAGGACCTGCCGGGCAAGACGCTGTGCCTGCTGGTCGGCATGGACGCCTTTCGCGGTCTGCCCACGTGGCACCGCTGGCACGAGTTACTGAACCATTGCCACATCGTCGTGATGACGCGGCCACAGGCGAAGTTTCCCGAGAAAGGTGAGCTTGCAGAATATATACATATGCACCGCGCCCGTGATGCGGCCATGCTGAGGACGCAGTCAACGGGATTGTTATGGTTCCAGGAAGTCACGCAGCTGGAAATATCCGCAACACGGTTACGCGCATTGCTCGCTGCCGGTGAACAGGCTGACTTCCTGTTGCCGGCTGACGTGCTGGATCTTATTCACATACAGGGTTTATACGGAACATAAATGCAAGATAAGCAAATTCGCGCCGGCGATGAGTTGACCGGTATCCAGACGGACGAATTATTGTCAGTGACGCTGGCGGCGCTCGAAGACATGAAGGCAGTGAACGTGCAGGTGATCGATGTGCGTGACCTGACCACCATAACGGATATCATGGTGGTGGCCAGCGGCACCTCGACACGCCATATAAAGGCAATAGCCGACAATGTCGCGCTCGAGGCCAAGAAGCACGGCGTCACGGCGCTGGGTGTGGAGGGTGACAAGGGTTCTGAATGGATACTGGTCGATCTTGCCGATGTGGTTGTGCATGTCATGATGCCCGAGATCCGTGAGTTCTATGCGCTGGAGAAACTCTGGTCGGTCGGCAGCAGGAAGACACCGCGCGATACCGAATCTGACTGACGAACCTGCATGCATATACACCTGGTTGCGGTCGGCACACGCATGCCGGCGTGGGTAAGCACCGGTTATGGTGAATATGCCAGGCGCATGCCGCGCGAATGTACGCTGGAACTGGTCGAGATTTCCCCGGGTAACCGCAGCAAGTCCCGCACCACTGAACAGGCACGCGCAGAGGAGGGCCAGCAGATGCTGGCAGCCATCCCGCGCGACTGTGAAGTCATTGCGCTGGACGTGACCGGTAAATCCTGGTCGACCGAAACCCTGGCCGTTCGCCTCGACGAGTGGCTGGGATCCGGGCGTGACGTGGCCCTGCTGGTGGGTGGT
>JAOULY010000162.1 GCA_029881775.1 Gammaproteobacteria bacterium | reverse complement strand
ATCCCGGCGCAGGCCGGAGTCCGGGCATTATAAAGCAGGGGCACCTGCAGCACCCCCGCACTACAGTTCCACAACCGTAGCCCGGATGGAGTGAAACGTAATCCGGGGGTGTTTTCCCGGATTCCACTGCGTTGCATCCGGGCTACGGCACTACAGTTCCACAACCGTAGCCCGGATGGAGTGAAACGTAATCCGGGAGCGTCTCCCCGGATTCCACTGCGTTGCATCCGGGCTACGGCACTTTAATCCAATTGAAAACGGCCCCGAAGAGCCGTTATTGAATGAAAATGTTAAGCAGCTTTCTTGCGCCTTGCAATCCCAATCAGTCCAATCAGACCTGATCCAAACAACCACACAGCGGCCGGAATCGGCACAGGGGCAGTAATAACACTCGACAATGCGTACACCGAAAGCTTAGTACTCTTGTTACCAAACGCACCAGTATTTATCCATTGTGAGTCGGTACTACTAACACCATTAGTGCCGAAGATGGTGCTCCCCGTTGCTAGTCCAAGGGGCTGGCCTGGGGCAGCAGTACCATCGAGTAGTGTGCCTGTCCAGCAGCAGGTGTTGACATATCTGACACCGTACTGGTCTTGGTCTATGGGATGGCTTATTGTCCCGTCCCAAAAGTCATTATAACTTGTCGCTATCAGGGCGGACCCGTCGATTAGATATACTGGCGCGGTTACTGCAGCGTTCGTGTTTGCGTTTACAGAGGAAGTGCTGCCAATGATGGTGTATGTGACACCTATGTCGGTGCCTGTCAAGGCGGGGTTGAGCGCTGCCTCGCTCTGGACGAAACTATTGTAGTCAGCAATATTGGTTGATAACGCGTCTGTGGTGCCTGCCGTAAAGAACACCAACTGATAGGTCTCACCAGGGTTCACCCCGACGGGGACAGTGATCGCCTGAGCCGACAAGGTGGTAAATGTACATAGCGCTGCGCATAGTGTGCCCAGCAATTGTGTTATTTTCATGTTAATCCCCTGTTAAATATACGATTATTTATATGCCACTGATGGGCATTAGCGCAAAATATGCCCTGTAATCCACCAAGTGGCGGTTCTTGTTATCTAACACTCGCCGGTCAGAATTTCTGTACAAGCAAATAGAGAGGGGTAAGTGCCATGAACATTACAGCACGCCCCTTACTAATCACTTACAGATTGAGAAACTGGATTGCGAGAGTTGTAACCACAAAGGTCCGTTTAGGGTCGTCTTCCGACTGTTGTATATCTCTAATATAAGAAACGGCTAACAGTCCGAATGGGTCGTTTTTTGTCTTCAAGACATTTCTATACGGCGGTTAGCTGAATGACCAGGTTGAGCTGATCCGGATATCCATCTGAAACTGTTTGTCAGGTCTGCTCTGGGCTACTACAGGTTATTTTTCAGAGAGCTTGTATTCGAGGCGCTCGCACACGGTTTCTATAACCTTGATCCTGGCGTAGCGCTTGTCATTGCCCTCGACCAGCGTCCACGGCGCATTGATTGTGCTGGTATGTTGTACCATGTCGTGGACTGCCATCTCGTACTGGCCCCACTTTTCACGGTTGCGCCAGTCTTCTTCGGTCAGTTTCCAGCGCTTGTAGGGGACCTTCTCGCGTAACTTGAAACGGTTCAGTTGCTCTTCCTTGGTGATATGAACCCAGAATTTCGCCAGCACGATATCACTTTCAATCAGCTGGTCCTCGAAGTCATTGATTTCGGCGTAGGCGCGCCGCCAGGTTTCCTCGCTGGCAAAACCCTCCACGCGCTCCACAAGTACGCGTCCGTACCAGCTTCGATCATAAATGGTCAGGCGTCCGGCGCGTGACAGGTGTCGCCAGAATCGCCACAGGTAGTGATGTGCGCTTTCCTCGTCTGTCGGTGCCGCGAACGGCAGGACCTGGTAGTTCCTTGCATCCAGTGGTGACGTGATTCGCCGGATCCCGCCGCCTTTGCCGGCTGCATCCGGTCCTTCAAACACGAGAATGGTCGTGACTTTCTTTTTGAATGCTTCACGGCATAACTTGCTGAGCCTGGCCTGGTTTTCCATCAGCTTCTGGCGATAGTCTCCCTTGTTGATGCTCCTGCTCATGTCCAGGTTGCTGAGTATCGTGATGCGTGGCGATGACTGTATTGTCTTTACGCTTGCTTCTCCATCGCCAGCGGTTTTCTGCGCGACTTCAGCTGCAGAAGCATCCGGTTTATCCGGGGCTGGTTGCAGCAGCGTTTCCTGTGTCCGGCGGGCGTCGTCAATACGCTTCCGGATTGCGTCCCTGATCATGGTGCCGACCATCAGGCTTCTGTAATTGAGGTCCTCGCCTTCAACGATAGTCCATGGAGCGCGGCCGGTGCTGGTGCGCATAATGGCCCGCTCGGCAGTTTCGACAAATTCATCGTAAAGTTCCCAGTGCTTCCAGTCCCGGTCGGTAACGCGCCAGCTGGTTAACGGGTCTTTTTCCAGCGCTTTCAGGCGACGCTTCTGCGCCGGCTTGCTGAGATGCATCCAGAATTTGAGAAGTACGGCGCCTTCTTCGGTCAGTGTATTTTCGAAGGCGACTATCCGGTCGAGGCAATCGACGAACTGGGGCAGCTCGATGTTGCCATAAACCCTGTCAAGAACCGGACGCGAATACCATGAGCTGAGAAACAGGCCGATGCGGCCCTTGGGTGGCAGGTCCCGCCAGAAGCGCCAGTATTCCGGTCGCTCGCGTTCTTCATCCGAGGGTGTGTTGTAGGCGCGGGTGACGATCCAGCGCGGGTCCATCCATTCATTCAGCAGGTTGACGGTCTGTCCTTTGCCGGCGCCATCCACCCCGGCGAACACGACGATGACGGGAAATTCAGCCAGTTCGAGCAATTCCTGTTGCAAAACAAGCAATTCATGGCGAAGTAACGGAACCTGTTTCCTGAATTCGCTTTTGGCAATACTGGAGCCGACTTCTGCTGCCTCGAACATCAGTTTAAGCATGCCTCCTGGCTGTTGGATCAGGACGTGTCAGTGTGCATTCGTGTTACCAGGCCCACTGAAGTCGCGATAGAGATTTGAGTATTCCGGCTGTTGTAATTAAAAACAACACCTTGAAGTGTTCGTATTGAGTGTACCCCGATTTGCAGGCAATAATTAAACCTGTCAGGAACCGGGTTTGAATGTATTGATCCATGTCAATACGCTCGCTTCCATCCGAGTGTAAGGTTCCACGGCTGTCAGACAATAATGTACTGGCAGTGGCGCACGAACCGGGGGGTATGTGTCCAGTGTCGGATAAAACCATGCATGATCCATTAGTAAATCTTGCTGAAGCCAAGGATTGCCTGCATCTGATGTTGCTCGAGTTCGGTGATGTACACATTGAGACACTCGGGCAACTGCTCAAATTGACGAATACCGCCGAGCGCGAATACATGCACATCTGCTGCCGGCGTTTGATATCGGGCTAACGACTGACGCAATATCAGTTGTCTTTTTAGTGTTTCGGAGTGCCTGTGTGAATAGCGGGGCACTGCCACCATCTTGGTTTAATCATCCCGTTCAGCATACTCCTTTGATTTGCTGGTAAAAAACGCTCTGTAAAAATTTCAATCAGATCCGGTTCTTGCAGAATAGGGCGGGCAAGCGATTGATTGATCTTGATTTTGTATTTGGCGTCCATGAGGCATGTAATCGCGACTGTAAGATATTTTTACAAATGCGGTATTGGCCAATGCCGGAAGGGATTTGATTAGCGCTTTAAAAACATAAAGATAATAATCGTGGCTCCATGTCGAGACATTTTATCAGCGCCTGATCCTGTGCCTGGCCAGGGTCGGCAGGCAACCGGAAGCCATTGCCAGTTATCGCCAGTGTGTGCATGTGCTGGGTATCGTGCTTGGCCTGCAGCCGACTGAAGAAACACAGGCAATTTATCATTCTGTCCTCCCTCACTACCGGCAACAGGCCGGCTAGTATTTGCCACGGCGCCTGACGGCGCCTTTCTCCAGCTTCCTGCTTTGTCCCGTTCGGGATATTCCGGCTGTGCATTCCGCATGCAGTGATGTGCTGTCATTTTTCGGATTTGTCTGACGATCCGGCGCAGCAATCCCGGTAGACCGATTTAATTTCCAATCCGTAAGTTATCTGTAAGTCACGGTTGGCTAGAGTTTGAGCATCGCAGCAAAGAACAACAACCAAACCACAATAAAAGGTCAGGTTATGGACTGTTACATCGTACGGGTATACCGGCATGTCACGCACAAAAATGGTCAGGACGATGAAATCGCCGGCCTGGTCGAGCGCGTGGGTAATCAGGATAACGGCAAACCATTTTCAACTTATAAAGGCCTGCTCGACGCCATTCGTGACAGCTTTAAACATGCGCCTGGCGATGCTCCCGTCCTGGACGACCGTCCAAGTGAAGAGTTACGCGTTGTCAAGCCAGTGCGTGGTGGCTAATCATTATTTCGGATGTGTCAATTGCGTATGAACATCCAACTGAAGAGGCGGGAAAATGATAATTAGAAATGTAACCAGGATTATTGCTGCAAGCCTTTCGCTGCTATTCGCAACCTGTGCCCAGGCCGCATCAGTTTCTTACATTCTGGATCAGTCAGACCGGTTTGAAGACGGCGTTGACTATCTTTCCGTCACGATTTCGGATGATGCAGAAGAAGGCATGCTGAGCGTCACTGTAAATATGTTACCGGCCCTGCGGTCACTGCTGGGCGAGAATGCCGGTATCGAAGCTTTCTCATTCAATCTTGGCGATGGCGTGCTGACGGGGCATAGTGGGCCGGGTCTCTGGGGCGGGCACATGCACGGCGAGTGGTGTGGACGCATTGATCATATAGGTGGCGGTCATCGGTATGGTGATTACGAAAAGGGCCATGAAGGTGATGAACACGAAGGCGAGGAACACGAAGGCGGACACAACGAGCACAACGGCTATAGCGGCCGCCATTACGGCGATGCACTGAAGCGCCCGGATTTTGAATTGCCGGATGGCTGGCATGCCCGCTTCAACCGTGGCCGTGGCCAGCCTTCGATGTACGACGTCACGGTGTTCGGGCGTGATGCGCAGGATCCGCTGCAGTTCCTTATAGCGGGGCTGAGCATCGAGGATATCCTGGATGAGTTTGCAGTGCGCGTCACGGGACTGTTAGGCGGTTGCGAAACAGGTGAGTACGAAGATAAATGCTTTGCAGATGAAATAAGCGCCTATTTCTATGGCGGGCGCCTGGTGGATCCCGTGGTAGTGCCACTGCCTGCCAGTGTCTGGCTGCTGGGTTCCGGCATGCTTGGGCTGCTGGGTATCGCCCGACGCAAGCGCTCATGAACAGATTTTAACGACTCCGTAAATTGCCCCCCGGTTGTTTCGTGGGGGGCTATTTTTTACGAGCCGGTTATAACTTCTCCGTAATTATTACCCGGTGCGAATATCGCCCGGGTATTTTTTTGCCTGGAAAACAGGACGGCCGCGGCG
>JAOULY010000161.1 GCA_029881775.1 Gammaproteobacteria bacterium | reverse complement strand
GCTCCTGCTTCGCTCTACCTCGTCCATCCATGGACTCGTACCTCCTACATGGCCCAGGCCAGCCTCTCGACAGGTTCCCTGTCTCACCTCCTCCATGTAGTCGTCGCAATGACGACACACTGGTGCTCATAGCGTATCAGGGCAGCACGATGCCGGCTTTGGCCAGCATGGTTGTCAGCCGGATGAGCGGCAGGCCGATCAATGCAGTGGGGTCATCACCGGTCATTTTCTCAAACAAGGTGATGCCAAGTCCCTCTGACTTGAAGCTGCCGGCACAATTGTAGGGCTGCTCGGCCCTCAGGTAATTCTCGATCTGTTGACTGTCGAGTTTCCTGAACAGCACGGTAAACGGGATAACATCGACTTGTGCCTCGTGTTTACCGCAATCGAGCAGGCACAGGCCGGTGTGGAATGTCACGTGCCTCCCGGACAGGCGGGTCAGCTGGCCAACCGCAGATTCGTGGCTGCCGGGTTTGCCGAGAATATCGCCGTCAATGGTGGCAACCTGGTCCGAGCCGATAACCAGGTCGCCGTTGTGCGAACCAACCGCGCGTGCCTTTTGCTCCGCCAGTCGCGCGACCAGTGCCTCCGGCGACTCGCCTGGCAGCGCGCTTTCATCAATGTCCGGGCTGACAGCGGTGTAGTCCAGGCCCAGTCGGTCGAGTAACTCTTTCCGGAACGGTGAAGACGAGGCCAGGATTATTGCCCTGTTCTCAGTCGTCATTGATCTCTACCAGCGTTTCATCCGGGTTGACTGAATCGCCCCTGGCGACATGGATGGCGGTTACGCGTCCCGCGACCGGCGCCTGTATTTCGGTTTCCATTTTCATCGCTTCGGAAATTATTACCGGTGTGCCGGCCTCAACCAGATCGCCGACGGCTACCAGTACGTCAATAATGGTGCCCGGCATGGATGCCGTGACATGGCCGGGACGGGTCGCGCGCGGACGCCGGCTGCCGCCGGCGGTTGCGTTTTTGTCTTTTTTTACAGGGCTTATCTGGTCCAGCGTTTCCACCAGGACTTCTTCCGGCACACCGTCAACTGTCATGTAAAACGGCCGGTTATCGAGGGTGCTGTGGCCGGTTCCGGTAACCTTGATATGGTAGGACTCGCCATGCAGGGTGACGTTGAATTCGGTCGGCCGGGCGTGATCGGTTTTTTTCTTGCCAACCGGCTCCAGTGTTTCCGGTACAAGGGCATTCTGCTTGCGTTGTTGAAGAAATTCCTTGCCGATTTCCGGGAACATTGCATAGGTCAGGACATCCGCTTCATTGTCGGCGAGTTCGCCGATCTGTTCGCGCAGTCGACCCATTTCGCTGTCCAGCAGGTCGGCGGGGCGCACATCAATAACGTTTTCCTTGCCGATTGCCTGTTGTTGTACCTGCGGGTCCACGGCTGCCGGTGCCTTGCCGTAACGGCCTTGCAGGTAGAGTTTTACCTCGTTGGTAATCGTTGAATAGCGCTTCCCTGTCAGCACGTTCAGTACCGCCTGTGCGCCGATAATCTGCGATGTCGGTGTTACCAGCGGCGGGTAGCCGAGGTCCTTGCGGACGGCGGGTATTTCAGCGAAGACATCCTCGATACGATCGAGTGCCCCCTGTTCGCGCAGTTGCGAATACAGGTTGGAAATCATGCCGCCGGGTACCTGGTACACCTGCACACGGGTATCCGGTCCGAGATAGTCGCTGTCGAACTGGTGATACTTCTTCCGGACGTCGCGGAAGTACAGGCCGATTTCCTGCAGGGCATCAAGATCAAGCCCGGTGTCGTAGTCCGTATTGCGCAACGCGGCAACCATGCTTTCGGTTGCAGGGTGGCTGGTGCTGCCGGAGAACGCGGAGATAGCCGTATCGATATGCCGGCAACCGCTTTCAATGGCTTTCAACAGGCACATTTCGGCCGTGCCGGCGGTGGCGTGGCAATGCAGGTGAACCGGCAGCCGGGTTGCCCGCGTAATCTCGCTGACCAGTGTACCCGTCACCATCGGTGTCATCAGGCCCGCCATGTCCTTGATGGCGATGCTGTCGCAGCCCATATCCTCGAGTTCGCGCGCCATGGCGATAAATTTTCCCGTGTCATGGACAGGGCTGGTGGTATAACAAATCGTGCCCTGGGCATGTTTGCCGGATTTGCGCACCGCTGCAATTGCGGTTTGCAGGTTGCGCGTGTCATTGAGCGCATCGAAAACCCGGAAAACATCAATGCCGGTAGCGGCGGCGCGTTCAACAAAGGCTTCGACCACGTCATCGGAGTAGTGCCGGTAGCCCAGCAGGTTCTGGCCGCGCAGCAGCATTTGCAGGCGTGTATTGGGCAGTGCCACGCGCAGGTCCTCGAGCCGCTGCCAGGGATCTTCTTTCAGGTATCTCAGGCAGGCGTCAAAGGTGGCGCCGCCCCAGACCTCGAGTGACCAGTAGCCGATGCGGTCGAGTCGCTCACACGCCGGCAGCATGTCTTCCGTGCGCATGCGCGTGGCGATCAGCGACTGGTGAGCGTCTCTCAGGATTACGTCTGTGATGTTTACAGTTGTCATAACGTGTCCGTGTTTATTCGGGCCTACATGCCAAGGTGCGCGGAAAGTGCGGCGGATATGGCCGCCGATAACTCGCGCGTGGGGCGGCTGGTTTTGTAATTGACAAGCTCCGGATGGTCTTCAACAAAGCCTGTATCGAATATGCCACGCCGGAATTCGGGTACCTTCAGTATCTCCATATAGTAGGGGATGGTCGTGCGTACGCCGTATACGCCGGTGTCCTGCAGGGCGCGTCCTGCACGATTCAGCAATTCATCCCAGGTAAGCGCCCAGACCGTCAGCTTGGCACACATTGAATCATAGTAGGGTGGTATTTCGTAGCCGCTATAAATGGCCGCATCGGTGCGTACGCCGGGACCACCGGGCGCAAAGTAGCGGGTTATCTTGCCGAAACTTGGCAGAAAATCGTTCTTCGGGTCTTCCGCGTTAATGCGCAGTTCCATGGCATAACCGCGTCGCTGAATGTCGGCCTGGGCGAAGGAGAGTGGCTGGCCGTCTGCTATGCGGATCTGTTCCCGCACGATATCTATGCCGGTAATGGCCTCGGTAACAGTATGTTCGACCTGCAGGCGGGTATTCATTTCCATGAAATAAAAGCGGCCGTCATCATCAAGCAGGAATTCGACGGTGCCGGCATTTTCATAATGCACGGCCATTGCCGCGCGCACAGCCATGTTGCCGAGGTATTCGCGTTGCGCCTCGTCCAGTTGCGGTGAGGGTGCGATTTCGATCAGTTTCTGGTGGCGGCGCTGGATGGAGCAGTCTCGTTCAAACAGGTGGACGCAGTTGCCATGGCTGTCGGCAAGTACCTGAACCTCGATGTGGCGTGGCCGCACAATACACTTTTCCATAAAAATGTCGGCCTGGCCGAAGGCCTTGGCAGCCTCGGATAGCACCCGGTCGTAGTATTTGCGCAGCTCGTCCTCGGAATTGCAGCGCCGGATGCCACGTCCGCCGCCGCCGGTGGTGGCCTTCAGCATCACCGGGTAGCCGATGTCAGCCGCCAGCGCGACGGCCTCGTCGAGGCTTGCCAGGTTGCCGTCGCTGCCGGGCACTACCGGAATACCGGCCCCGGTCATGGCCTGGCGGGCAGCCACCTTGTCACCCATGCGGGTTATAACGCGGGCGTCGGGCCCGATATAGCGTATGTGCCGCAGCCGGCAGATCTCGGCCAGCAGCGGATTTTCGGACAGGAATCCATAGCCCGGGTGCAGGGCGTCGCAACCAGCGGCGACCGCCAGATTGACGATGCGGTGGGCATTCAGATAGCCGGCAATGGATTCGGGGCCGATATTGTAGGCCTCGTCGGCTTTTTTTACGTGCAGGGCATGGCGGTCGGCATCCGCATAGATGGCCACCGAGGTTATGCCGGCCTCTGCGCAGGCGCGTATGATGCGGACGGCAATTTCACCGCGGTTGGCAATAAGGATTTTCTTGATCACGCGGTTACCTGCCGACAAACAATCGATCACTTTTAGTACGGAATTTCACTGGCCCTGTCAATACGCCTGCCGGGTATCCCGGCGATGGAAAACGCCGATTATTCAGTGTTTTCCCCTTTGACACTGTCATATTCAATCGCTAACATAAGCGGGTTATGATTGACCACCTGCCGGAGCGTCTCGATTTGCTGGCGACAGCCGGGGCAGGGCGCAGTCTGCGGGGTAGTGTACCGCTGGCGCGCCTGGAGCGGGTCTTGCCGGCCCTGGCTTCGAGTGACGGTGAATTACAGGTGGAATTCGAACTGGGCAGGGATCCGGGCGGTATCTATTACCTGGCAGGCGCCATTCAGGGCGACGTGGCGGTTAATTGCCAACGTTGCCTGGAGCCGGTGAAGCAGACACTTGACCTGACATTCCGGCTCGGCCTGGTGAAGGACGAGGCGGAGATGGCTGCATTGCCTGAACACTATGAGGCATTACTGGTAACCGCTGAACCGGCAAGGGTCGTGGATATCGTGTCAGACGAGGTACTGCTGGCATTGCCACTGGTGCCCTTGCACGAGAACGACAGCCGTTGCCAGGGTGTATTGAAAGAATATCAGCCGCAGGCGGACGCAGTACGCGAAAGTCCGTTTGCGATACTGGCAGGATTGAAACAGAAACAGCCGTAGACAGGAGTAATCAGCATGGCCGTACAACAGAATCGCAAAACGCCTTCCCGTCGGGGTATGCGTCGCTCGCATGACAAACTGACCGGTGAAACGTTGTCGATCGAGCCGACAACCGGTGAAACACACCTGCGTCATCACATCAGTGCTGACGGGTTCTATCGGGGTCGCAAGGTCATCAATAAAGACCTGGACTGACCCACTCCTTATCAAGTTGAAACCACCAGGCCTCGTCATGATGCTGCCTGTGCAGCTACTTGTTGCTGTCAATGGATAGTCGCATCACGATTGCGCTTGACGCGATGGGTGGCGACTTCGGTACGGGCGTGGTGGTTCCCGCAGCCGTGCTGGCAGCGAGAAAAAACCCCGATGTGGATTTTATCCTGGTCGGTGATGAAGCAGAAATTCGAACCGCCCTGGATGATGCCGGGTCGGCGGATGGCAGCCAGTTGCGCGTGCAGCATGCCAGCCAGACTGTGGCAATGGACGAACTCCCGTCGCATGCCCTGCGCAACAAGAAAGACTCCTCCATGCGCGTCGCTATCAACCTGATCAAGGAAGGCAAGGCACATGCCTGCGTCAGCGCCGGCAATACCGGGGCATTGATGGCGACCTCGCGCTTTGTTCTCAAGATGTTGCCGGGTATTGACCGCCCGGCCATCTGCACCGCGTTACCCAGCGAAAAAGACCATACCTGGATGCTGGACCTGGGCGCTAACGTTGATTGCGATGCCAAGCACCTGCTGCAGTTCGCCCTGATGGGCTCGGAGCAGGCCGGTGCGGTAGACGGTAATCGCAATCCGACTGTCGGTGTACTGAATATCGGCGAAGAAGAAATGAAGGGTAA
>JAOULY010000160.1 GCA_029881775.1 Gammaproteobacteria bacterium | reverse complement strand
TCACAAACGCCTCACCGATGGATTTCATCAGTACCAGTCGCAGTCCGTCATCAACCGCCTTTTTGTCGACGGCCATCAGTTCCCTGAATTGTTGCTCACTCATGGTGGCCGGTGGGGCGGTCGGCAATGCCGCCTGTTTAAGTAATGCCTCGGTGCGCAAAACGTCTTCCCGTGTCAGCCAGCCGTGGCGTGCGGACAGGTCGGCAGCCATCAACATGCCGGTTGCAACCGCCTCGCCATGTAGCCAGTTGCCGTAACCGGTGCCGGTTTCGATGGCGTGGCCAAAGGTGTGTCCCAGGTTGAGCAGCGCGCGTTTGCCGCTCTCGCGCTCGTCGGCGGCCACGATCTCCGCCTTGATGGCGCAGGAGCGTTCAATGGCATAGGCCAGCGCCTGCTTGTCGCGCGCCTTCAGGGCGGCGATGTTGCCTTCCAGCCAGCTGAAGAAGCCGGCGTCGTAAATCAGGCCGTATTTGATGACCTCGGCCAGTCCGGCTGCCAGTTGTCGATCATCGAGCGTATCCAGTGAATCGGTATCAATGATGACGCAACCGGGCTGGTGGAACGCGCCGATCATGTTTTTGCCGAGCGGGTGGTTGACGCCGGTTTTGCCGCCTACCGAGGAATCGACCTGTGCGAGCAGGGTGGTTGGCACCTGCAGGAACGCAACACCGCGCTGGTAACACGCTGCCGCGAACCCGGTGATGTCACCGACGACACCGCCGCCCAGCGCAACCAGGGTGCAACCGCGGTTGAAGCGGTGTTCCAGCAGTGCCGTGAATATCGAATTCAGGGTATCGAGCGTTTTGTATTGCTCGCCGTCCGGCAGGATGACGGTCGCGGTATTAAACCCCTGCAGGGATGCCTGCACCCGGTCCAGGTATAGCGGGGCGACCGTGGTATTGCTGACAATCATGACCTGCCGTCCGCTGATATGACGGGTCAGTAATTCAGGTTGCTGCAGCAGGCCCTGTCCGATTTCTATCGGGTAGCTGCGTTCGCCAAGCTCGACGGTGAGTGTATTCATGGCAACAGTATAGGGGGCACGGCACAATTTTTACTAATATTCGTTGCGGAGAATATTAGTAAAAATTGTGCCCTGACCCCGGATTATTTTCCCGATGCCAGGAAATCACAGATCTGCCTGACCACGCTCTGCACACGCTTGCCGTCCGTTTCAATTACAACGTCGGCGATTTCCCGGTAGAGCGGTTCGCGTTCGGCCATCAGCTCGGCCAGTTTGCCGCGCGGGTTAGCGGTCTGCAGCAAGGGTCGATGGCGATCCCGGCCGGTGCGGCGTAATTGCTGGTCGACCGAAGTATGCAGATAAACGACGGTTCCACGCCCGGCAAGGTGCTGCCTGGTAACCGGGTCGAGTATCGCGCCGCCGCCGGTGGCCAGAATGATGTCTGGTAATTGGGTGAGTTCGTCGATTATGGCGGCCTCGCGTTTGCGAAAACCGGCCTCGCCCTCGAGTTCGAATATCAGCGGGATGTCGACACCGGTACGTTGTTCGATCTCGTGGTCGCTGTCGTAGAAGGGCATCTTCAGCTGTTTGGACAGCTGGCGACCTATGGTGGACTTGCCGGCTCCCATGGGACCCGTTAAAAACAAACTGCCCGGCATATTCATGCCGGGCAGGTATGACAGATATTAGCGTGGGTGGCAAGTTGCATCAGCATGCTGAATGCTGGTGCTATACCCGTGCTAGATCCGTGCGTCTTCCTTTACGATCTTCGGTGTAATGAAGATCAGCAGTTCTGACTTGTCGTCGTCGAATGATGTGTTACGGAACATCCAGCCAATACCCGGTATCTCACCGAGGATCGGGGTGCGTGCGATCGACCTGATCTGTTCTTCCTGGTAGATGCCGCCCAGCACCAGGGTTTCGCCGTTGTCGACCAGCACCTGGGTGGAGATTTCGTTGGTATCAATGGCCGGACCGGCGGGGGTGTCTTCGCCGACAGCGTCCTTGTTGATAACAAGATCCATGATGATGCGATCATCCGGGGTGATTTGCGGTGTCGCTTCCAGTCGCAGTACCGCCTTCTTGAACGAGACCGATGTGGCGCCGCTGGAGGTGGCCTGCTGGTACGGAATTTCCGTACCGGTTTCGATGTAGGCGGCCTTCTGGTTGGAAGTCAGCACACGTGGGCTGGAAACCACCTCGCCCTTGCCTTCGGCTTCCAGTGCATTGATTTCCAGGTCGACCAGGTAACTGCCGAGCTTGTCGACCGTGATACCGAATGCCGAGGTGACGCCGGCGGCCGATGCGGCCGGCAGGTCGACAATGAAGCCACCCGGGTTTCTGCCACCATAGGTGATGTCTGTCGAACCATTGTCGACGGTATTGCTGTTCGAGAATCCGAGCCGTACGCCGAGGTCGCGTGAGAAGTCGTCGTTCGCCAGCACGATGCGCGATTCGATCAGCACCTGCCGGACCGGGATATCGAGGCGTGCGATCAGTTTGCGTATTTCAGCCAGCTTGTCGGCCGTGTCCTGGATCAGCAGGGTGTTTGTCCGCACGTCAATGGTGGCCATGCCGCGGTCCGACAGCAGGGTCGTGTCGCCGCTCTTCAGCAGGGCAGCAATATCAGCTGCCTTGGCATAGTTGACCTGCATGTATTCGGAGTACAGTGGTTCGAGTTCCTGTATCTGCTTCCTGGATTCGAGTTCCAGCTTCTCGCGGGCTGCGATCTCTTCGCTTGGCGCGACCAGCATGACGTTGCCGGTCTGGCGCATGGCGAGACCCTTGGTTTTCAGGATGATATCCAGTGCCTGGTCCCAGGGTACATTCTTCAGTCGCAGGGTCAGGCTGCCGCGAACGGAGTCACTGACGACCACGTTGATGCCGGTAAAGTCGGCGATCAGCTGCAGCACCGAGCGGACCTCGATGTCCTGGAAATTAAGCGAGAGTTTTTCGCCGGAGTAGCCGAGTTCGTCTTTCTTGCTTTCCTCGACTTCCTTCTTGGTCAGCGCGCGAACTTCGATAGTGAACTGGTTGTCGGCCTGGTAGGCAATGTAGTCATATTCGCCCATGGGTGTGATGACCATGTGGACATTGTCACCTTTCATATAGGTATCGATCGTCTTCACCGGGGTGGCGAAATCGAGCACGTCCAGGCGACGGCGCAGTTCCTGCGGAATAGTGGCGCGGTAGAAGTCGACGAGGACCTTGCCACTTTCCTGGCGCATATCGACCGGGATCGACGGATCGGACAGGCTGATGATGACGCGACCTTCACCGCTTTCGCCGCGGCGGAAGTCGATGTTGTTGACGGCACTTTCACCGCCACCGCTGGCACGCTGTGCAATGGCTTCGGCCTCGGACAGTTCGCGGCCGGAATTCTGGATAGTGAGAATGACCTTGTTGCCTTCCGCATGTGCCTCGTAGGGCACCATGTCGGTCAGGTTTACCACCACGCGTGTGCGACCCTTGGCTTCGACCACGGTCAGGCTTTCAGCCATGCCGATACCGATGTTGCTGGAACGGGTTTTCAGGCCGTTCGAAGTCTCGGCGAAGTCCAGCGCGATGCGTGCCGGGTTGTCTATGGTGAAACTGAGCGGTTTTGCAGCCGGTTGACTCATGGTCAGCGTGATCTGCGCCTTGTTACCGGGCAGGCTGACAAAGTCCACGGCTGTCAGTGAGTTCCCGGGTGCGCCGTTGGCAGCGTGTGCGTTCATCGTGCCGACGACGAATAACAGGGTTGCTGTCAGCAGATAGCGCCAAAGTGGCTCCGGCTGATGCCAACAGGATTCACTTTTTTGCGTCCGGCGAGAGAAGTATCCAGTCATTGTTTTCACCCTGTGGGATTATTCACTGATTGCAATCGAGGCCTGGCGTTCAATCCAGCCACCGATTCCGTCAGGAACGATTTCAGTAAGTTCGACTTCAAAATCTGTAATGCGCGTGATTTTACCGTGATTCTGACCGGCGTAATTGCCCGGCTGGACGCGGTGAATGGTGCCATCCGTATCATTGATAAGCGCCCAGTTGTCCTTGAACTGCTCAAGCGTGCCAACCATGCGCAGACTGTCCAGCGGGAATTCTTCCAGCGGTTCGGTCGGGCGTTCGAAATCGGGCTTGATACCCGAACTGGCCGGCTTGTCAGAGATAACAGCGGCCTGCTGGTGCGAGAATGCAGGCGCGGTAAACGGGTCGCGTAAATCGGTCGCGGCGTAGCTGAAGGATTCGTACGGCTTGAATTCCGGCAGTGGTTCGATCGCCGAGCGCTGCTGGTTCTTGACCTGTTGTACATATTGCGCGAGATCGGTGGTCGGGTCGCCTGAACAGCCGGCCAGGACGGATATTGCGGCGGCCAGGATCAGGCGGCTAAACGGTCGACTGGAGATGATCATTTCTTGCCTCCCTTCTTACCCTTGCCTTTTTTCTTGCCGTCGCTGCGTTCATCGTCTTCCAGGTAGCGATAGGTTTTCGCGGTCAGGTTCATAACGAGATTGCCGGAGTTGCCCTCCTTGCGCTTGATGTTGACGTTATGCAGCGTCACGATGCGCGGGAGTGCGGCAACACCGCTGACAAAATCACCGAATTCATGGTAATCGCCCGTGACTATTATATTGATGGGCAACTCCGCATAGAATTCACGCGGCACTTCCGCCTGTGGCTTGAACAGTTCGAACTCCAGTCCGCTGGCAAGGCCTGTCTGCGATACATCAACCAGCAGGTCTGCAACTTCGGTCTTGTTCGGCAGCTGGCGCAACATGGCGCCGAATGACTCGCGCATTTCCTCAAGCTGTTTTTCGTAGGCTTCGAGGTTGACGGCAAGTTTGGCCTTTTTCTCGAAAATCGTTTTCAGCTCCTGCTCTTTCTTTTCGATGTTCTCCAGGGAAACGAGCTGGTCCTTTGTATGGAACCAGTAACCCAGGAATATGACACACCCCATCACGAAAAGAATAACCACTGCCTTGGCGGCAGCCGGCCAGCGAGCGACATTTGTCAGGTCAAGTTCATTAATGTCCATTGCTAACCTGCCTCGTCAGTCTTCGTGGGCGCTTTCTGTTTGCCGCGCAGGGTGAAGTTGGCAATGCGACGGCGCTTGGCGACAGAGGACTTGATCAGGTCGAGGCGGGGCCCGCCGAACCAGTCCGAGTCCTCAATGCTGCGCATGTAATCGGACACGCGTGCATTGGACTGTGCGACACCCTTCATGGTGAGGTTGCGTCCTTTCTGGTTGAATGCGTTCAGATAAACGCCATCGGGTAGCGTTCTGACCATTTCGTCCATCAGGTGCACGCTTTCCGGGCGACTGCTCTGCAATTCCTGAATGACGTTCATTCGCGCCAGCAGATCGCCTTTCATCTTTTCGAGTTCCTTGATGCGGCCAATGCGCTTGTTGAGCAGGTCGATTTCACTTTGCAGGTAATCGTTGCGCTGATTCTGGTTCTCGATCATGCCGTTGATATGCAAGTGCGAGAACAGTACCACCAGGCCGGCTATCAGAACCGAGCCGCCGGAGAGGAAGGCGAATTCCCTTTGTTTCTGCTTGTTGAGTTCTTCGCGCCACGGAAGCAGGTTAATGCGTGCCATATCAGTCGAAGCTCCTGAGGGCCAGTCCGCAGGCAATC
>JAOULY010000159.1 GCA_029881775.1 Gammaproteobacteria bacterium | reverse complement strand
CTGCAATACACCGACCACCCCGCCCGGCAGGACTGCCACGCCCAGTGCTGGCGCGAGCTGCAGAATGATAAGTATGACGCCAATACCGGACATGAAACCCGACACCACGGTATATGGCATGAGTGTCACGTACTTGCCCAGCCGTAACACGCCCAGCAGGATCTGGAACAGGCCAGCAAGGATTACGACTGTAAATGCCATTGCCATGCCATTGACAGGGTCTGCGGCGATCAACTTTGTAATCACCGCCGTAAATACCACGGTCATCGGGCCGGTCGGCTCCGACATCAGGCAGGGCGAGCCGCCAAACAGTGCGGCAAACAGGCCGACCAGGATTGCGCCATACAGACCGGCCTCCGCTCCCGCGCCGGATGCAACACCGAATGCAAGCGCCATCGGCAATGCCACCACTGCGGCAGTGATACCGCCAAACACATCGCCACGAATATTGTGCAGATTTATTTCGTTGAATATTTGCATGCTGTTCTTACTGGATAGTCACAGGCCACAGTCACCGCGACATCAAGGATTCTTTTTTCCGCCTGTTTTCTTTCTTCTGCCGGTTTTCTTTTTCCTGCCCGGTGTATTCGTTCCGTTCCCGACGGCCTTATTTGGCTTGTTCAGGAACTGCTTCATTCCCGGCCACAACGATACCATGCGGTTATGAATCATGTCCTCGCTGGCAATTGCAAAATCCAGGAAGGTACGCGCCACCAATGACAGTTCCTTTCCCCGGGGATGGGCGATGTACCACTGGCGGATAATCGGAAAATCTTTCACATCGAGTATGGCAACAGCGCCATCAGTACCCTCCAGTGTCAGGGCATGCAGAGACAGCACTGACAGGCCCAGTCCGCCCACAACAGCAAACTTGATCGCCTCGTTACTGCCAAGTTCCATTCGAACCTGCGGCCGATAGCCATGTTTATTGAACAGGCGCAGGACGGCATCACGCGTACCGGAGCCCGGCTCGCGCATGATGAAAGGTTCCTGGCTGATTTCTTTCAGCGTGACGTTTTTCTTGCCCACCAGCCGGTGCTCGCGCGGCGCAATGACCACCAGCGGGTTTGGCGCAAACGGGAATGCCTCAACGTCAAGATCGACATCCGGCTTACCCATGATATACAGGTCATCCTCATTATCGAGGAAACGCTCATTAATCCTCTCGCGGTTGGTCACCTTCAGCGAGAACTCGATACCGGGATGCTGGCGGCTGAAATGTCCCAGCATTTCCGGGGTCAGGTATTTCGCCGTGGTGATTACACCCATACGCAGATGACCGCGCTTGAGCCCCTTGAGGTCATCAATCTTCATCTCGAGATTGGCCAGCGACTGAAATATCTGCTTGCAGGCGGCATACAACTCCCTGCCCGCTTCAGTCGGCGTGATGTTACGGCCCACATGCTCAAACAACTCCATACCGAGCACATCGGAAAGTTTCCGGGTTTGCATGGATACCGTCGGCTGGGTGAGAAACAACTCCTCGGCTGCCCGCGTAAAACTGCCGAGCCGAACGATTGCCTCAAATACCTGCAACTGGCGCATGGTGGCATGCCGGATAAGGTAATCCGGCATATTCATTGGAGGTGTATAACTGGAATCATCCACAGAAGACATGGGTATACCCAATAGACAGGTTGATGGTTACCCCGGACTTGTCAGCCGGTTTCAGGGCATCTCGCCGCCAGTAGTACACCCGGCTCCGCCGTGCCTTTGGCCAGACGGGTCGGACAACCTGATTCATATATGATTATATATGCTTTCTCTGGGAGATATAGATATTTATCGATAGCGGGCGGTCAGTCCGGCCACACCCGTCCCGAACTCTGGTAAGCATCCGTACTTACCTGCCGGGTCTCGGCACCCATGGTGGCCGCCGCCAGCGCAGCCGCCTTGTTGCCGGATGCAGGCTTCGCTGCCTGTCGACGTGTCGTTGTCTTTTTGCTTGCTGGTGATGTGGACGCCGCTGCCGGCTTGCTGCCGGCGCCAGTTTTGCTTTTACGCATTGATGCGAGCAGTTTATCCCGCGTCTTGTCTGTCGTGGCCATTAGGCGGTGACCTCCTGGATCAGTTGTTCAAGTTCTTCAGCTGCGGCAGCACCTCGCGCACCCATGTCATAAACGGTCTTGCCTTCCAGCGCACTGTTTCGATAAACGGCACGCCGGCGCAAGGCGGTCTTGGCAACCGGCAATGAAATTTCTGTCAGCGCTTCCCGCACCACACGTGACAATGTTGTTCGTGTTTCCAGCTGGTTAATGACCAGCAGCGATTGCAGCTCCGGATTAACGATGCGAGCATCACCGATAGCCTGCTCGATATGAACCGTCGCCCAGAGATCAACCGGCGACGGCTGCACCGGGATCAGCGCGAGGTTGGCAGTTTTAAGGACCTCGATCGTCTGCGGGGCCCGCACTGAAGGCGGACAATCAACAATCAGGTAATCAAATAATCCGGTTAGTTCGCGTACCAGCGTCGGGATTGCTGCGGTGGCGGCAAAAACGGAAATTGAATCGCCCATCTCGGCGACTTCGTTCCACTGCAATGATGAGCCCTGCGGGTCAGCGTCAATGATGGCGACACGACCCAGCCTGGCCAGACCTGCAGCCAGGTTAACGCTGAGTGTGGTCTTTCCCGCACCACCCTTGTTGCCGACAACGGCAATAACGGGCATATCTATCGGCGCTCAGTGAGCTGTAACATTGGCAAGCTGGTCGAGTTCCCGGGCAAACCGGTGTTGCTCATCACCCAGTGTCTCGACACCATCATCCACATGAATTGTGATATTCACGTAGTTACGGCCAAACCCCATGTCGGGATATAGCCCTTCACGTTCTGACAACTCTGCAGCACGCTCCAGAAAATCACTCAACGTACTGTAATCCTGGAACTCATATCGCCGCTCAAGACGAACGGGCCGGGTGCGTTCCTGCCACTCGTGGTTCATCACCAGTCTCCGCAAATGCTGACTGTGCTATTCAACACTGATTGAGAGTCTATTGCAATTGCTGCAGCCACTCCTTCAGGGTTTTTGCATGCGCCTGCTCTTCAGACAGTAACGCCTCAAAAAACAGCCGGTTATCCTGATCACCAAGACGTGCGCATAGGCTGGCTGCGTTTGAGTAGAGCGACACGAGCTCTTCCTCGAACACATAGTCATGCTCCAGCAATGCCCGCAGGTCAGTACCCAGCTTGACCGGGCGCAATTGCGACGCATTTGGCGCGACACCCAGAGCGAGCATCCGACCGATAATTCGTTCGGCATGCCCGAGCTCTTCACTGGCCTCAGCGCTCAGCTTCCCGGCTATCTCGGTCAGTCCCCAGTTCTCCACAAGTTTCGCCTGTGTGCTGTAGAGCTGTACCGCGGAGAGTTCGAGACTCAAACCGCGACCGAGATAGCCAAGGACACGCTGATCAGTATTGGCAATTGACATTACGACAGATCAGTCAGTCGAAATCGACCAGGTGTTAGCTGCGAATCGGACGATTGTTGCCTGACCCGCCCAGTATGGGCTCTACTTCGCTATGCGGGCGAGCAATAATATGCGCCGCGACCAAACCATCGCCGACGCGTTCACAAGCATCCGCACCGGCTCGCACAGCCGCATTAACAGCGCCAGTCTCTCCACGCACCAGGACCGTAACGTAACCACCCCCGACGAAGTCACGCCCGATCAGGGTAACCTCGGCGGCTTTGGTCATGGCATCTGCTGCTTCAATAGCAGGTACCAGTCCGCGTGTCTCAATCATGCCCAGGGCAATGCCAGTTTTATCGTTGGCCATGGCCGATTTCTCCTGTTTAAACTTAAGTAGGTAAAAAAATTGCTGCTATCAGGCAGCTGTCTTACCCGCGTTACCACCTGTCGGCAGAACCGGCTCGACCTCGCGGTGCGGACGGGCAATGATGTGAGCGGCAACCAGGCCGTCACCCACACGTTCACAGGCATCAGCGCCGGCACGAACTGCCGCATTAACAGCACCGGTTTCGCCACGTACCAGAACGGTTACATAACCACCACCGACAAATTCACGACCGATCATGCGAACTTCCGCTGCCTTGGTCATGGCATCTGCTGCTTCAATCGCAGGAACCAGACCGCGGGTCTCGATCATCCCCAGTGCAATGCCGTAATTGTCACTTGCCATTTTACTATCTCCTAAGGTTGTTTACTGATTTAACTTATTCGCAATGTACTTACAACGACTAAGCCGTTGCTACTGTTTTACCGGTTGACTGTTCATCTTCAGCCTCCCAGAAATCGATAATGCCGCCGATAGTCAGATCGGTCAGAACATCGAAATTTCCTGTGGCATACCTGGCGGCAGAACCGCTCGAGGTAAATACCCAATTACCTTTCCTCGCACCGACAGGGTCAACGGCCACCTGCAACTTGCCGTACCTGTCGCGCAATATTCGCAGGCTCGTTTGCGCCAGTCCGCCTATACGACTCGTGCACACCAACGGATCTTCAACCTGCATAATCTCCATTACTGTTCCGCTTGTTCCGGTTGCCAGTTGTCGATGATCCCGACAATGGTGAAATCACTCGGGTATTCCTTGCTACCGGCAGCCTCGCGCGCGGCGGAACTGCCCACGCAGATCACCCAGTCACCCGGTTTCGAGCCAACCACGTCGACCGCAACCATCTGGGCGCTGCCATCACGCACAACCTTCATGTGCTTGTGCTCCAGCCCGGGGATGCGGTTGGTCGCCACTAACGGCTTCTCTACCTGGCATATCTTCATTAATGGGCTCCCGCAGCTGTTGCTGTCTTTACGGAACAATCCAGTATTTCCAACTGGCCCGCCGCGCTGATATCCCGCACCACCTGCAGTGTGTGCAGCAGGCCGCGCTCACTCAGTTCGCGGTAGCGCGAGTGCAGGGCATTCGAGACACGCTGGCAATGCTGCTCGGCGCGCTCGCGCGCACCCGGCACCTTGCCGTGATAGTCGAACCGAACCACGATTGGCACCGGCAGACCGTGCGCAACATTCAGTCCCGTAAATATCTTGATACCGACATCCAGATCCGTCGCCGCTTCCTCAACCGTGTTCATATAGGCGAAGAACGTCAGGTTGCGCAGCTGCACTTCCTCAAAACCGATGCCGGCCCCGATGAATCGTTCGGCGTGGCCGATATCGCTGTAGCGTCCGCCGTAGTAATTGCGCACGTATTCAACCTGCGACATATTATTGGTCAACAGGTAAGCGATGAAGCGTGCCATCCCGTTACCCAGGCTTGCGCCACCACGCTCACGGACATGCTCAATAATCCACTGCCCGGCCTGGCCGGCTTTCATGTGCGCTGTTTTGTCATAAACGACCTGGCTATCGATAAAATTATCCAGGTCAATTCCACCGTCGGCTGCCGGCATATGGATCCGGATCGCATCGGTATCGGTATCCATGCCTATCAACAGGCAGTCGATCGACGCGCCGCAACAGAACTTGTTCTCCACTGCCTGCCTGAATCCGGTCAGGCGTTCCAGGCCGCCACGTGCCGCTGTCTGTGTATCGGATCCATGTGCAGCACAGCCCTCATGTTCCGGGTCAACCGAGCTGTGGTGGTATACCACCGCTTTCAAATAACGCG
>JAOULY010000158.1 GCA_029881775.1 Gammaproteobacteria bacterium | reverse complement strand
CGGCGTAACAGCGCACTGGTTGCGGTCAGCGCCGGCCTGTTGCGCAACATGAGCAAGGACGAGGTCGAGGCAGTGCTGGGTCACGAGATAGCTCACGTCAGCAACGGCGACATGGTGACACTCGGCTTGATCCAGGGTGTCGTCAACACCTTTGTTATTTTCCTGTCGCGGATTGTCGGTCACGTGGTGGACCGGGTGGTCTTCAAGACCGAACGGGGTTACGGACCGGCGTACTACATTACCTCGATCATTGCGCAGGTTTTATTGTCGATCCTTGCCTCGATGATCGTCATGTGGTTCTCGCGTCGCAGGGAGTTTCGTGCCGATGCGGGTGGTGCCTCGCTGGCCGGCCGGAACAAGATGATTAGTGCGCTGCAGGCGTTGCAGCGTGCACATGAACCGCGTGACCTGCCGGGTGAATTTGCCGCCTTTGGTATTTCCGGTGGGCTGGCCTCGGGGTTCAAGCGACTGTTCATGACGCATCCGCCACTGGAAGAGCGTATCGCGGCGCTGCAATCGTCGGTGCGTTAAAAAAGTGCGCAGGAGCTGACGCTGTCCGCGAATCCGATCAATCGCGCCTGCAAGGCGCTCCTACGGCGCACGAGCCAACAGCTGTAGGGGCGGACGCTGTCCGCGAAATAATATTCGCGCATGCCTGCGCTCCTACAGCGCCCGAACCAACAGCTGTAGGAGCGGACGTTGTCCGCGAATCCGATCAATCGCGCCTGCAAGGCGCTCCTACGGCGCCTGGATCAACAGCTGTAGGGGCGGACGCTGTCCGCGAAATGATATTCGCGCATGCCTGCGCTCCTACAGCGCCCGAATCAACAGCTGTAGGAGCGGACGTTGTCCGCGAATCCAATCAATCGCGCCTGCAAGGCGCTCCTATAGTATGCAAACCGGTTCCTGGCGGTAATCGGTGGTGACCCGCGGTTCGGTAACTTTCCCTGCCATTTCAGTTCCGTTATTCTTTTGCAAAATCAGTAAGAAAGCATCATATTTGTCACGTCTGTGGCGGTTCGGCAGAATTCTGATATAACAAGTTGTTGGTACCGGTTGTTACAGGTCCAGTGGTTTGGCCGGTCAGGCAGATAACAAGGATGACGCATTTCTCCTGCAAGCTGTTGAATCAAGGTGGGCAGTTTATTCTGTACTGCATTGTCTGCGGCATGTTGATGAACGCGCATGCCGTGGCGGAGGGTTCAACCGATCCGGCCGAAATGCTGTCAGAAATTACGGACCGGGTGCTGCTGGAAATTCGCAGTAACCCGGGGATCCTGTCGGACGAACAGCGTACCCGTGAGCTGGCCGAACGACTGATCCTTCCCAATATAGACTTCCATACCGCATCCCGCTGGATACTCGGCAAATACTGGCATACTGCCAGCCAGGAGCAGCGCAATGCATTTGTCAGTGAGTTCCGCGAGTTGCTGATAAATACCTATCTTCGTTCACTGGACAAGTATCACGACAATGCTGTCAGGATCCTGCCGGCACGTCCCGGTCAGCCGGATGGGCGTGCGGTTGTCGATGTCGAAGTCGAGCAGGTAGGCGGGCCGCCGGTCAAGGCCATGTTCCGCTTGCATCGCAATGCAGGTAACTGGCAGGTTTACGACATCGTCATCGAGGGGGTCAGCCTCGTTGTTACGCACCGTTCAGGGTTCGCAACCGAAATACGTGACAAGGGACTGGACAGCCTGATAGCGCGGCTGGTGTCGCAGAACGCCAGCAAGGCTGCGGACGCCGGGGTGCCGGCACGGTAACGCCCGTCACAAGACACACCTTTGGAACCTCTGATTAATAAATGCCGTCATTGCGAGGAACGCAGTGACGCGGCAATCTCCAACCAGTTAATTCCATAGTCGGGGATGGATTGCCGCGCTACGCTCGCAATGACGGCGTTTAGATATAGCTCATGGAATGCGCTAGCGGTTGCGCAGGATGCGTTGTTTTTGCCGGTCCCAGTCGCGGTTCTTTTCAGTCGAGCGTTTATCGTGCTGCTGTTTGCCACGGGCCAGGGCGATTTCCAGCTTGGCGCGTCCGCGTTTCCAGTACAGTGCGAGGGGTACCAGCGTATAGCCCTTACGCTCGACGGCGCCGATTAATTTGTCGAGTTCATGGCGATGCAGCAGCAGTTTGCGGCTACGTGTAGGGTCCGGTGTGACGTGGGTCGAGGCGCTGGTGAGCGGGGCAATATGAAAGCCGAACAGCCAGGCCTCGCCATTCTTGATGACGATATAACTTTCTGTCAGCTGTACGTGCCCGGCGCGCAGGCCCTTGACCTCCCAGCCTTGCAGGGACAGTCCGGCCTCGAAGCGGTCCTCGACAAAGTATTCGTGCCGCGCTTTCTTGTTGAGCGCGATAGTGCTGCCACCGGTTTTCGATTTCGACTTCTTGTTAGCCATCCGCTCAGTATATCAATCCTGTTCGCCTTTATGTGATGCCGGTTGAGTCAGGCCGGTATTTCACGGACAATGCCCTTGCAGCCAGAAACGGGAGTGCTTATGGGCAGCCAGAGAAAATCAATACACGGGCAGTGGTCCGGGCGCCTGGCATTTATTCTTGCGGCGACAGGGTCCGCCGTCGGGCTGGGAAATATCTGGAAATTTCCCTATATCACCGGCGAAAACGGCGGTGGTGCCTTTGTGATGACCTACCTGCTGTGTATCGCGGTGATCGGCTTGCCGATCATGATGGCCGAAGTCCTGATCGGGCGACGCGGCCGTCAGAGTCCGATCAACACCATGCGCGAGCTGGCCGCAGATGCGGGTGCCAGCCGCTACTGGGTATTGCTCGGTTGGGCTGGTGTAGTGGCGGGCTTCCTGATCCTTTCCTATTACAGCGTGATCGCCGGCTGGGCGCTGGCCTATGTGTTCCGCGCGGCTGCCGGCCTGTTTACCGGCCTGACCGCTGATGGTGTGCAGAGTATTTTTCACGATCTTATTGGCGAGCCGGAACGCCTGATGGCCTGGCATACCCTGTTCATGGTCATGACCATGATTATCGTCGCGCGCGGTGTGCGCAGTGGTCTGGAGAAGGCCGTGCGCTTCCTGATGCCGGCGTTGCTGGTACTGATGCTGGTCCTCATGGGCTATGCGTGGAACAGCGGCTACTTCGAGCAGGGCGTGGAATTCCTGTTCCGGCCGGACTTCAGCAAGATCACGCCAAACGCCGTGCTGACGGCCATGGGCCACGCATTTTTCACGCTCAGCCTCGGTATGGGCGCCATCATGGTGTATGGATCATACCTGCCGGACAGGATTTCCATTGCGAGAGCATCCGTTGCCATATCCATTGCCGATACCGCGGTGGCGCTGCTGGCCGGCATGGTGATCTTCCCGATCGTATTTGCCAACTCGCTTGATCCCGGCGCCGGTCCCGGCCTGATATTCCAGACGCTGCCGATTGCATTCGGACATATGCCGTACGGCGCCTTTTTCGGCATGTTGTTTTTTATCCTGCTGGTATTCGCGGCATGGACATCGGCGATATCACTCATCGAACCGGCCGTTGCATGGCTGGTGGAAAACAGGGGGCATTCGCGCGTCAATGCATCGGTGGTCGCCGGTATATCAACCTGGCTGTTCGGTTTGCTGACTGTATTCTCGTTCAATATCTGGTCAGATTTCAAACCGCTTGCAGTCGGTAAGTTTGCCGATATGACGCTGTTCGATCTGCTCGATTACCTGACCGCCAACATCATGCTGCCGCTGGGAGGCCTGTTGATAGCGATATTCGCCGTGTGGAAGATGTCGCGCGCATCGACCGTGGACGAGCTGAATATGGGTGACCGCTTCTTTTACCCGCTGTGGCGCTTCCTGGTGCGTTACATTACCCCGATTGCCGTCATTATCGTGTTCCTGAACGCGATTGGTGTGATCGATATGAAAGGATAAGGATTGGATACTATCGATCGCTCGGCACTGGTGCCGTACACGCAGGATGAAATGTTTGCCCTGGTTGTTGATGTTGACAGTTACCCGGTATTTCTCCCGTGGTGCAGCGGCGCTGCGACACTGGCCCGGCTTGACGACGGCATCGAGGCGCGTATCGATTTCATGGTGGGTGGCGTGAAAAAATCCTTCACCACCAGGAATCATCATATCGATCATGCGGTCATCGAGATGCATCTGCTGGATGGTCCGTTCAGCGAGCTTGAGGGGCGCTGGGAATTTACGCCGCTGGGTGCTGCGGGCTGCAAGATTTCGCTGCATATGAATTATGACTTTTCCAGCAAGGTGGTGCGGCTGGTAACAGCGCCGGTGTTCGGGCAGATTGCCAATTCCCTGGTGGATGCTTTCCAGCAACGGGCGGTTGCAGTGTATGGCGAACGCTGAAGAAATCAGTGTTGAGGTGGCCTATGCGTTGCCCGAACAGCAGCAGATCGTGACGTTGTCCGTGCCGGCGGATGCAACCATCGAAGACGTGGTTCGTGCATCAGGCCTGCTCGATCTTCATCCTGAAATTGACCTGGGAAAAAACAAGGTGGGCGTGTTCGGCAAGCTGGGCAAGCTCGCCGACACCCTGCATGCCGGTGACCGGGTGGAAATCTACCGGCCGCTGATCGCGGACCCGAAAGAGGTCAGAAAAAAACGCGCTGCGGCTGGCAAGGTCATGAAAAAGGGTGCCGCAGAACTGGCTGAAAAGAATCAGGGCTGATATTCGTCCGGTTTACGGAAAGTGACCCAGTGCCACAGCCGGTTGAGGATGCCGGGTGGCACCCGCTCCTTGGGTGGAACGACCAGTGTGACCTGTTCTTTCTGGTTTTCGCCGCTGGCGGCGTCTGCACGCGGTTGCAAGGTACCGCTGATGCGCACCAGCGCGTCGTCTTCGAAGAACAACGAAACATGCTCCGAGGTGCGTTTTCCTCTGCCCGGTTTCATCTGGTAGGCATAATCCCAGCGATCCTGGTGGAAAACGTCCGATAGCATGGGCGAGCCGGCCACGAACTGTACCTGGCGCCGTGACATGCCGGGTTGCAGCTGGTCGACGATGTCCTGCGTGATGACATTGCCTTGCTGGATATCGATCTTGTGAACCAGGCGCCACTCGGTAATCGAGCAGCCGCCGAGGCACAGGCTTGCAAAGCATGTAATAATAACGAGAAGCTTTTTCATTGACGTTGGTGGCCGGTTATACGATCAATCGGCCGCATGATACAGCAAGTACCTGCCGCTTGGCATCTACATAGGGGAGTTAGGTTTGGAATCCAGTGAGTTACGCAAGGCCGGCCTGAAGGTGACGCTGCCCAGGATGAAGATCCTGGACATCCTTGAGGCGAGCAAGAGCCGGCACCAGAGTGCTGAAGATGTTTACAAGGCATTGCTGGAAGAAGGGGAGGATATTGGCCTGGCCACGGTATATCGCGTGCTGACCCAGTTTGAGTCGGCGGGCATCGTCAAGCGGCATCATTTTGAAGGCGGGCATTCGGTATTCGAGCTGGATGAGGGTCTGCACCACGATCACATCGTCTGTGTAAAGTGCGGGCGCGTGGACGAATTCGTCGACGAGACAATCGAGCAGCGACAAAAGACCATCGCAAAAGACTTTGGTTATGATTTAACCGATCACTGTCTCTACATGTATGGCATCTGCAAGGGTTGCCAGGCC
>JAOULY010000157.1 GCA_029881775.1 Gammaproteobacteria bacterium | reverse complement strand
TCCTACAAGTTCGATCCGTTTGCCGGCGGCCGTGTCGATATTCTTTCGGCAGAGCAAACGGACAGTGATAATCACTGGTACCAGGGAACGGCCGATGCCGTCCGGCAGAACCTGCATCACTTCGGTGGGGCCGACGATGAAGACCTGTACGTGATCCTGTCCGGCGACCAGCTCTACCATATGGACTTGCAGGATGTCGTGCACGAACACATCCAGTCAGGCGCAGAGCTGACGATTGCCGCGAAACCGCTTGCCATCGACGAGGCAAAGGGGTTTGGCCTGATGCGCGTCGATGATGATTTCGTGATTACCGGGTTCGTGGAAAAACCGAATGACCCGGGAACAATCAAGGACCTGTCCGTGGGCAAAAGTGTTCTCGGGAAAATGAAGGATCCTGGCGACCGCGGATACTTCCTCGCATCAATGGGAATTTACATCTTCAATTCCAGAACGCTGCACGAGGCACTCAACTCGGAACAGGCGGACTTTGGCAAGGACATCATCCCGGGCCTGCTGGGCAAGGTGAAGATGCACAGTTACATATTCGACGGCTACTGGGAGGATATCGGAACGGTAAAGGCATATTTCGATTGCAACCTGCGCCTGACCGATCCTGCACCGCCCTTTAATTTTTTTGACGATGAAGCCCGCATCTTCACACATGCGCGCTACCTCGGCGCATCCAAGCTAAATGACTGCGATGTCCACCATGCAATTGTAGCGGACGGCTGCATCGTAACAAGTGCAACGCTTACCAGGTGTTCACTCGGTATTCGATCGATCGTACGCGAGCAAAGCACCCTTGAGAGCGTGGTCATGATTGGAGCGGATTACTTCGAGACGCCGGTGGACATCGAGGATAACCGGAGGCTTGGTCGTCCGGATATCGGGGTTGGGAAGAACTGTCGCATCCACCATGCAATCCTGGACAAAAACGTGCGTATCGGCCATAACGTGGTACTTGATGCCGCCGGACTGCCGGACAATTACGGACCTGATGTTGACATTGCCATCCGTGACGGAGTGATTGTCGTCAATAAAGGCACGATTATTCCTGATAACCATGTTCTTAAAGCCTGATTGCCCGGGACTGGCTATTATTGCCGAAGATATAATCCGCAATCATCCGGAACCCGGTCCCTATGGCCGTCTCGCGATCACCGGGCACACTGACTTCCGCAATAATCATTGGCAGGTAGCCACGCATTTCTATCGGCCCATGACTTTCCCTCACAGTATATTTCGCCTGCTCGACATTGCTCACGAGTGGCCCCAGGCCATTGCCGCGACTGCCGCAGCACGTGCCAATAGCCAGATAATCCGCGCCTTTATGTAATTTCAATAGAACTAATCAGGCGTTTTCGCAAACAACGCCTGATTAAACAAGGCTACACCCTTTTCCCAGGATAAATATAAACGGCCTCGCCCCTTTATTTTTGTATTCTGATATATTTATTTCAAACCCGCGAATAATGAGTAATAGATGAGTAATCCAGATACTGATCATGTAAATATTCACATTAACAAGCCGGATGTAAGGCTTGCGGATGATGACGTGAGTCGTGTACTTGATGCGCTCCGGAAGCAGACGGCTGCGTGGGAACAACACAAGGGACCGGCCCGAATCGGTGACAAGGCGCTGATTGAGTACACCATCACGTCGAACGGTCGTGTAATTGCGGACACCTTTGGGAACCCGGCAGAACACGAATTACTATCGAATCCAGGCCCTGATGACTTCTTAAGCGCGAAGCTTCCCGGACTCCGCTGCGGCGAGCGTTTCGAGTTTACCGTGCGACGGACGAAGCGCCGGGAGAGTGACTCCCGTCGCCCTGCTCCCGGCAAATATTCAGTTCATATTGCCGGCATCATGAGGAGAAATGAGCAGAAATCCCGGCAGGCGCTGGCCGCACTCTTCGGCCGCAAGACCATTCGACCGGACACGCTTTTACGCGAGATCAGGGAGACAATGCTCGCGCGACTGGACATTCTCATTCGGCGCGATGTCAAGCACCAGCTATTTAACGCGCTTTACGCCAGGATTGCAGATAACGCCGGGAGTCAGCACCCGGACAAGACCGTTGACCATGCACAATACCGTGCATCGGTGGCTGATCAAATACGGGATTTCATACAGGAAAATGATGTTAACCTCGATTACAGCCGCGTAGAAAACATTATTTCCGCACTGGCAAGCCGCGCGGAAGATCCGGAATCAATCGAGAAGAAGTATCAAGATGACATCGAACTCCAGTTCCGTGTTGAAGCAGCCGTACTTGAAGACCAGATAGTAGAGCTCATGCTCGATCGTGCTTCAGTAGAGTCAACACCGGTTCAGTACCAGGCCTTCATCCCAGCCGCTACAAACTCAACGCCCCATAATCCCGGCAATGAATCTCATCGCTCTTCAATTATCGAGATATCATCTGCCACCAAGTGCGGTTATTGCTCAAACAGCAAGTGCTGCCAGTACATTACACAGAAAATATCTGCGCCACGGAGTAAATCTGATTTCAGTTTTCTGTTATGGCAGGTGTCTCATGAAAATATCACGATCTTCAAGGATGACGATGGCTGGAATCTCATGGTAAGAACACGCTGCACACACCTGCAGCCGGAAGGACAATGCGGTATCTACGAAAGTCGGCCGGAGATATGTCGCAGTTACAAGAATGACTATTGTGAATTTGAAGGTCCGGCGGAAGAAGGCTACGAACTCTGCTTTCACGACTACCCTGAATTACTGGAATACTGTCAGAAAAGATTCAAACGCTGGAATGAATACCTGGCCAGCCAATGATTGGGGCGATGATGTAATAACTCCCCTGCCTTCAGAAAAAGAAACCCCGCTATCCTTCATGGATCGCGGGGTTTGTTGCCATCTCTATATCGATAGCGTGGTTCAGTTGCAGCAGCCAACCAGCCGCCCGAATACAACTGCTATTTACTGGCTCTCTTCTTGGGTGGCTTCTTCTTGGGTGGACTCTTCTTGGGTGGCTTCTTCTTGGGTGGACTCTTCTTGCTTGGCGGCACTGTCCTGCCAGACCTGCTGGTCGCAGTACCCAGGCCGAACGCCCGGTCAGCAACCATGAGGTAGTCCTCGCCGGATTGTGATGTGAAGACCGAATTACCGGCGGTAAGCAACAATGCCTCTTCTAGATACTCGGCACTGAGGGCGTCAGGCAAGATCTCGTGATCTGCGGCATCCACATCCGTGTTTGCCGTGGCCAGGCCAGAGGAAACTCCCATGGCAACCGCCACGGCGGTACCTAACCCGATCTTGCGTGACTTGCCGGATGATTTGCATGTTTTTGAATTCATTACCTATCCCCTATTATATGCGCCGACGTGAACGCAGCGCTTGTTATAGAACATTCCAGTTATTTATAGCCTAGCTATTAACTTAAATCAATGAATACCGGGGACAATATACCTTTTTATTCACCCCCTCCTCCACCAGCCAGCGAAACCTGGGTGACGTTGTCGTGAACACGCCTGTCGCCGGAATGAAATTCACCGAATCACTGCCAGTCACATCCCGTCGACATAAATGACTGCGGCGGACCGGGATGTCCGCTCGAGCGCGTCACGTAATGCCATAGCAATCATGGTGGTTAACCTGGCTTACTGCCACGCAGGATCCGGATAGTTGTCCGGCTATCACGCTTACGTGATCTTTACTCTACTATGACAGCACTTCATCGATGAGACGGCCGAATTCATTCTTTACGTCCCGGTTGTTAATGGAGTAGCGACTTATAAATGCATTGTTCTTCTTGCCCTCAGCGGGTGTTTTCTGGAAGCTCCTGATAGCCTTGAGGCATTGCTCCTTACCCTCCAGCACCTCGAATCCGGGGTAATAGAAACCCACCTCCCTCATTACTGATGAGTTATGCACGCAGGGAACACCCTTGTACAAGGCTTCGAAATACAGGTAATTCAACTCGCAATCCCATTGATGCCCTAACAGGATATTTGGCCTTGTAAAGACATCATCGAAGTTATACCTGCCGGTGAAATATACCTTGTCAGCACTGCTGACCAGGGAACTCATGTTACGTACTATGTTTTCCAGGAAATATTTCTGGTTCTGGAAGTGCTTCCCGTTAAGAATAGTCGCTTTACCAAAGGCATGTGGTTCTGCACGGTAAACCTGCTCGATTATCGCCATGGGGATGAGCGCATTCTTCAGAATATTGACATTAGGCTCCATGACGTAGATGTCCGGAGTATGTGCGTAGTCGCCCGAAGCAAACGGACTCCCGACAAAATCAGGCTCCCAGATATAGGGACATATCCTGACCGGACAGTCATAGATGGTTGAAAGATACTGCGCACCATTTTTCAGGTGCGGGGTGGTCCACAGATAGTCCGGCTTGCTCACATGCAGGCCCGGTGACATGGTTTCATGGAGAAATACCTGCTCCATGTCCATGACCATTGCGTGCCCGTAGCGCAATGAAACAATCCTCGTACCGAACTGCTCCCTTAGAACGTTCCGCTCGGCCTGGTTTATAGAAACACCGGCCTCAAACGCTATATCCAACTTCTTTTTCTCGTCCAGAACCTCCTTGTAGCTTAGCGCCCGATATTTCCTGTTCTTCACACTGAGAGATTTGCCAGGCACCGGCATGTCGGTCAGAAAAAATGGCTTGTGCCCCATCAGGGTAAGCAAGTCATAGTAGAACTTGATATTTTGACTTATACCATTGCTAAAAAGCGCCTGCTTCAGATCGACATCAACACGAAAAGTGATGCCCAGGGATAATCCTTTCATTTATTGACCCGCTGATAAGTAAAGGGATTGATATTATCTCTGCCCCATGGAAATTCCAGATCACTGTATTCGCTTACCCGGAAACTGGTTCTGATCAGGCGCCCACCCAAATCATGCTAACAAATGATTGATCCCCCGTATTTGTCAGAGCAGGTTGCTGCGCAACCCGATTGCATGCCCGATACTCATAATGAATCTAGACATCAACCATATCCTATTGTTTATTGTGATCAATTCTGGCATTGATATGTTGAATATCAGGGAGTAGGATTGAAAAGGAATACCCCAAAATACATACGGGATACCCAGGCGTCTTTTCCTGGTGTCCATAACAATTTAAATAAAGGGGCGCAAGACATCATCCTTAACAAGGCTAATCAGCCACTTCAGACTACTTGGTAACCACAAGACGGCAGGTAATTATGCCTGCGCCACGGGTGGCGAACTATATAAACACAAACATGCAAGGGGGAACATCATGCAACCAAGACCCAACAAAACACTACTGGCACTATCAATGGCGGTACTCATTGCCGGATCGGCCACGCAGGCGCTGGCTGGAGGCACATTGGTCGGCACACCGACTTGCTCAACATCAGTTGATGCAGGCGGTGTTTTGAATGCCGTGGCAGATGCCTGTGTTAACGCTGACATGACCACTCTTATCGGCTCCATAAATACGCAACTGACCGATAACGACACCAGGATTACCACGAACTCGACCAACATCTCGACCAACACAACCGGTATCACGACGAACTCGACCAACATCACGACCAACTCAACCAACATCTCGACCAACACAACCGGTATCGCAACGAACTCGACCAACATCAC
>JAOULY010000156.1 GCA_029881775.1 Gammaproteobacteria bacterium | reverse complement strand
TGCGCAGAAAATCAACGGCATCATCCGGCTCAAAATTTCCGATGCTTGAACCCGGGTAAAATACCAGTCGATGTCCGTCATCGGGAATTTCCGGCAGATTCAGGCTGTCAGTAATATCCGCGCAGACCGCATGCACATCCAGCCAGTCGTAATTCTCCGCGATGTGGGCAGCCGCAAGCTGCAGCTGTTCACGCGAGATATCCACCGGCACATACGCCACCGGGCGCATGGCATCCAGCAAGGTTGTTACCTTCTCGCAGCTGCCACAACCGGGCTCAATCAGTACTTGCCCGGTACCGGCCCGCCCGGCAATCGCCTTCGAATGCTCCCTGAGAATCGAATACTCGGTGCTGGTCGGGTAGTATTCGGGCTGCTCGCAGATAGACTCGAACAGAGCGGCGCCTGTCTCATCGTAGAAATATTTCGGTGGAATTCTACGCGGGGTATTGCTCAACCCGTCAATCACCTCGCGGTAGAACTCGCTGGTGTTTTCATTTGCGGTATAAAAACGAAAATCCGTACCCATGCTGGTCATTATTGGCGCCTTGACAAGTTCTTACAGATTTATGCAGCCATGTTTGCAACAACTCAGACGAGCGCTGCATATTCCGGCCATCTGAATATTGCTTCGATCTTCGCCTCCAGTGCTGCCTCGGTCATTTCCTGCTCCAGGCCTTCCTGCTTGTGCCTGCGTTACAACCGCTCTCGCAATAAACCTGCTGACGCCCCTGATTTCATAGAGCGATGGTAACAGCGGAAGCGCATCGCAATCCACCGTGCGAGGATATTTACCCAATGCACATGAGGCCGACATGAACTTGCCATCAGAAATCCACCGCGCACCGGATGCAAGCACACCCAGGCCGAAACCCGGGTGGCCGGAGACGCCGATCAGCACAGCCAGATGTGTCTGGCTGATCACATCCATAACACTGACCTCGCCGTCAGTGCCGCTCGACCAGTTACGTGTCTGAAGTATTTTCTCGTGAGTCGAAAAGCCTTAATTTTCCACTTACAGATGTATTGCGCCTGGCGCCGAATCATTATTGGACCAGGATTCAGGTTCTCCTCGACGACCCGGGAACGCCCGTGATACCCACACCCCTGCTGACATTCCTGTTTTTATCTTATTTTGCAATATGTTATGTATTTTTGAGCATTTCTTGCAACAAACACATTCGACCAATCACCCGGTAATTGCAACACGCAGGACCGGTCAATCAAGAAGTCAGGCAAACAGCCGAATAATCATAGTGATATTGCGCATAAATGGATGCACCACAACGGACCCGCACGGATTGCGCCCCGAATAATCTGACGAGACCGGTAAAGGTAATTACATGCAAGCCACACCTAACACGCAGGCATGGTCAGTTTCTCTTCTCGCCGAGTGCCACAAACTGGTGCAATCCCATTTGCACCCGCACTTGCTGAAGATGTTTGAGAACAGCAACTATGCATTCACGGAATTTGCAGAAAAAGCCCAGTCTTCAGTGTCACAGATCCAGTTCATGGATGCCTTGAATGTGGTCCAGAAAAACCGCGGCCAGATGGAAGAAGTATTTCAACGTTCACTCGATAACAGCTTTTCACAATTCGGCAATGAAACCCGGCGGTTCCCTTTTGGCCTTGATGTCACGCGTGTACCACTGACACTTCAGAGCAAGGAAGACGCCGATATCGAGGTTGCGATCAAGAATATGACAGCCAGCGCCACGACCAGCTCGGCGCAGGAACTGGCTGCGCTGCGGCAGCGCCTGGCAGTACTGAATAATGGCAGAAAAATAGAAGATGAAAGCATACCGGCAGGCCCGGCATGCCTGGCGAAAGCATTTAACGAGGCGGTACAGATACTCGAGCTGGATCACCAGACAAAATTGATTGTATATATGCTGTTCGACAAGTTCGTACTCGGCAAGCTGGCGCCAATGTATACAGAATATAACGAGCGGTTGCTCAAGGCGGGGCTCCTGCCCAATCTGAAATACACGGTCCGCAAGAACCCTAATGGTGCCAGCACCACAGACAAGGGCCGTAGCCCGAATAGCACATCCCCGCAGGAAATAATCGCCAAGCAGGCAAGTGCATCTGCCGCTCAATCCACGCCAGGCACACAAAGCCTGGGAGACGAATTGTTCGGCAATATCATGAAACTAATGGCGCGGCGCGATGGCAGATCCATGGCAAACGCCGACGCTAACAGCCCGGCTGTACGCAACCCGCTGGGGCAAACCGAAATCGTCAACGCAATTGACAGGGTGCAGCACTCGGCTCCGGTTGAAGGCATCAGGGCTGAACAGGTCGTAGCCATACAACCGGGCACGGCGGAACACACCCGGCTGGTCAGTACGATGTCGGAACGCCTGACCGATGAACGTAAAGAACTGTTTGCCGGTATTGACCAGCGGCGAATGCCTGTCGCTGACACACAGGTCATTGACCTGGTTGGCATGATGTTTGAGTACCTTCTTAAAGATGAAGACCTGCCCAATGTCGCCAAGGCCGAGCTCTGCAGACTGCATACCCCGTATCTCAAAATCGCGATCATTGATAAACGTTTCTTTTCCGATAATACCCACCCGGCACATGAACTCCTGAATGCGCTGGCGAACGCGGCAACCCGCTGGGTGTTCGAGGATGACCTTGAACGGGGCATATTCCCGTCGATCCGTAATACGGTGCAGCGTGTTATCAACGATTTTGTAAATAACATTGAGCTGTTTTCAGAGTTGCTTGGCACTTTCAACCGCAGCCTGAATGAGCTTGTCGACAAGGCTACCGCTATCGAGGAACGCACGAAACAGGCAGCTGCCGGCAAGGAAAAACTAGGCATGGCACGCAATCATGCCGCCGAGGCCATCCAGAGACTGACCTCCGGGAAGAGCGTACCGTCAGCCATCAGAAAAATTCTGGGTGATGTTTGGCTCGACAAATTGATGTTTATCTATCTACGGGAGCCTGGCGCCGAGAACAGTCCGAGCTGGCGCCTGGCCATACGAACAATCGAAGACATCATCTGGAGTGTAGAACCGCGCCTTACCGGGGATAGCCAGACAGAACTGCGCGTAAAACTTCCAGTAATCAGAAACCGCATTGAACAGGCGTTCAGCGATCTCGAAACATACGGCACATGCGACAACAAGGCGCAGCTGGATTTAATCACGGAACTCCAGGAACAGGCATTTTGTCAGCCGGCAGATGATCAGCCTGCGGCAATTGATGCGCCCTCCCCGGCAAAAGAGGCTGCCGACAATACCGGGGATGCAGACAACAAACAGGCGGCGCCACTGGAACAAGAAGAAAAAGGCCTGCCAGCAGAAGTACAGGCTGCGATGGAAACCCTCAAGACAATCGCGTTTGGCACATGGTTCTATATCCAGGAGAACGAGAACTCACACCCAGTCAGGGTAAAACTCTCCTGGTATTCCAGGATGTCGGGCAATTACATGTTCGTGGACAGCATGGGCGTCAAATCCACTGTCCGGGATTATAACGACCTGGCAGTGCTGATCGCAGATGGCAGGGCAAGGATCATCGATGAAACAAAATCACCTTTTGTGAAACGTGCACTGGTAGCTATTCGCCGGATTCTAACCGGTGACTAGGTAAATTCTGGCAAATAACATACAGGAGTACTGACATGCAAACCAACCAGAAAACCATCAAGGATATGCGCAAGAAAGAGCGGGCCAATGTAACCGAGGTGGTGCGCATTATCGACAAACCCAGCGGCCGCGACATCGGCCAACTGGTCAATATCAGCGAAGAAGGCATCATGATACTCGGCACACAGCCCATTGCCGAGAACAGCATCATGCAGCTTGCGCTTGTTTTCGATTGCGAGTCAGGCAGCACACCGGATATCAATATCGGCGTCGAAAGTCTCTGGTCTCATTCCAGCACTGAAGACTCAAACCACTGGACCGGCTTCTATATTATCGATATTTCCGAGCAGGACCAGGAACGAATCCGGAACATGATCAGCTAGGTCAAATGTCAGCAATAGCAGGTCGGCGACTACCTGCACAGGGCTACCTGATTGATCACTGTTCTCGCTGAACAGTACCTAACACCGCACGCGGCTAATAGCCACCCGTTGCCGTAACGGGAATGCAGGCGGCATTTAACAACCCTGCGAATACCTTAAACAAGCGGCAATTTGAAATAAAAGGTTGTACCCTCGCCCGGGGTCGATGCGAAGCCTATTTTCCCCTGCTGGTTTTCGATAAGTATTTTACTTATATTCAGCCCGAGGCCTGATCCTGGCATTTTGTTATCTATTTTTTCAGCCAGTTGCTTGAATTTTACAAACAACAGGGGCTGCTTATCTACCGGGATCCCCGGCCCGTGATCGGTAACTTTCACAACAGCATGATTATTCTCTACTGTCAGGCTGACTTCTATCAGATCATTTGTATGCGTAAATTTTGCTGCGTTTGAAATAAAGTTGCTCATCACCTGCATTAAACGCTGTTCATCGCCATCAACCCGGATAGAGTCAATGTCGTCAGGACACTGAAGGGTTAATCCAGTATTACACTCCCTGCAATACTGCTCATTCAACTCGACGGCTTTAACCAGCAATTCGACCAGGTCCAGCTCTTCTATATCAAGGTTGAGCGTGCCGGACTCGAGCTTGGCAACATCCAGGATATCATTTACCAGGTTGAGCAAACGTTCTGTATTGCGATATGAGACGCCGATAAGTTGCTGTTGCTGGTCATTCAGTTGCCCGACTCTTTTCTTTTCCAGCAACGATAGCGAACCATATATAGCGGTTAATGGCGTCCTTAGCTCATGACTCACCATTGAGATGAACTCGTCCTTGGCATTGTCCAGCACTTCCAGTTCCTTGAGTTTCAATCTCAGTTCCAGCTGGCTCACTACCTGGCGTGCCAATGCCTTGAGTGCATCTTTCTGCGCAGTCGTGATTGTCCGTGCTTCGCTTCCGATAACACACAATGTACCCAGTTTATTATTGTCGCTCATAATCAGCGGTGCGCCTGCGTAGAAAATCACGTGCGGCGCGCCAATGGCGAGCGGGTTATCATGGAACCGATGGTCCTTGCTTGAGTCCTCAATCACGAAAATATCGTCTTCGAGAATCGCATGTGCACAGAAAGCGTATTCACGGGGAGTTTCGCTTGCATCCAGACCATGGCGTGACTTGAACCATTGCCGGTCGTGGTCCACCAGGCTCACCAGTGCTATGGGTGTATCACAGATTTGAGCTGCAAGCATGGTCAGGTCGTCATATGCCTGTTCCTCAAGGGTATCAAGGATATCCAGTTCATATAACTTCTGCAGACGGCTGTCCTCGTCCTCGGGTATTTTTGCTGCAATCATTTCATCTATTCCCTGATGATGTTAACCGTCCAATATTGTTGCCCGGCGAAGGTCTGGTAACCGCTTGCATGGCAGCCTGGCCAGGAATACTTTCTTTATCTGTCGGTCGCTGCCGGCAGTGCAGAGATCATGACCATGGTTTCGCCAAATACGAAAAGATCCGTCTCTGCTGACATAACCTCTCTCCTGTGTGACACACCATGGATATCTGCAGGCCTGCTTACCTGGCTATCTCCTGTATTGGTATCTCACGTTCACTACATCGCCCAATCGGTGGA
>JAOULY010000155.1 GCA_029881775.1 Gammaproteobacteria bacterium | reverse complement strand
GAAGTGAAGCCGGCGCACATGGCAGTGGTGTTTGATGAAAGCCTGACAAGCTCGTTTCGTAACGATATCTTTCCCGACTACAAGGCCAACCGCGAGTCGCCACCGGATGAACTCAGGCAACAGTTTGCCTGGTGCCGCAGTCTTGTGCAGGCGCTCGGTATTGCGGATTTCTCCAGCGACCGCTATGAAGCGGATGACCTGATCGGCACGCTGGCGACGCGTTTGCGTGAACAGGGATTCGCGGTGGTCATCCTGAGTGCGGACAAGGACCTGGCGCAACTGATCACCGAGGGCGATATGCTGTGGGACTACTCGCGCAATCGCCGGCACAGCTACGAAAAGATTCCGGCATGGCTGGGTGTGCGTGCCGAACAGGTGGCCGACTGGCTGGCGTTGACCGGTGACAGTGTCGATAACATACCCGGCGTGCCCGGTATCGGGCCGAAGTCGGCCGCGGCATTGCTGGAACATTTCACGTCACTGGATGCTATCTATGCGCGCCTCGACGAGGTTACCGACCTGAAAATACGTGGCGCCCTGCGCATACAAAACCTGTTGCGTGAGCATGAGGCGGCGGCCCTGCTCGCGCGCCGGCTGACCGGTGTGGTGTGCGATGCGGAAATGGACGCAGGGGCAAACGAAGTGGCGCGCCGCAAGGTTGATAAAGACAACGTGACGACCGTGTGTGAGCAGCTGGGGCTGGGCCGTATGACGTCTGCACGCTTGTCGAGAACTATACTGGCCATGGATCAGCACACTGAATGAATTGCCGCTGTAGGAGCGCCTTGCAGGCGCGATTGATGGTCAGGTGAATTATATATCGCGCCTGCAAAGCGCTCCTACAATGTGCTTGCAGAAGGTGGGTTAATTGTCACTCTGGGAAGACATTAAAAACGATATCGAATCGGCGACCGGTGTTGCGGCGGATATCGAGCAGCAGGGTTCGGTGGGTGGCGGCTGCATCAACCAGGCTGCGCGTATTCGTTACGGTAATACCCGGTATTTCGTCAAGCTGAACACTGCATCCGGCTACGATATGTTTGCCGCCGAGGCGCAGGGTCTGACGGAGTTGCGTGAAAGTAAAACCCTGAAGATACCCGAGCCGCTGTGTGTTGGCAGCAATGCCCGGTCCGCGTGGCTGGTCATGGAAAACCTGTCGCTTGGCGGCCAGGGCAGTGATGCCTTGCTGGGTGAGAAACTTGCTGACATGCACCGGGTGACGCGTGATGCCTTTGGCTGGGATATCGACAACACCATCGGTTCCACGCCGCAGGAAAATGCGTGGCTGGATGACTGGATCGATTTCTGGCGTGTAAGGCGTTTGCGTTTTCAGCTCGACCTGGCTGCCCGGCAGGGCGCCGGCCACGGTTTGCTGTCGAAAGTCGAACGGCTGATCGATGAATTCCCGGCGTTGTTTGATGGGTACCGCCCGCTGGCTTCACTGCTGCATGGTGACCTGTGGTCCGGCAATTACGCGTTTACCAGCACTAATGAGCCGGCCATATTCGACCCGGCCGTGTACTACGGGGACCGCGAGGCGGATATCGCCATGACAGAGTTGTTTGGCGGGTTTGGCCGGGATTTCTATGCCGCCTATAACAATGCCTGGTCGCTGGATGCCGGATACCCGGTACGAAAAACGCTATACAACCTTTATCACATACTCAACCACTTCAACCTGTTCGGTGGCGGGTATGCGTCGCAGGCACAGCGCATGACCGAGTCACTGTTAAGCGAACTGCGCTGATCGCCGGCAAGCCGTTGGCGCAGACCGGCCGCCTGGCCAGCGACACCGGGGGATATCAGCTATAACTGTCAGTACGGGTAACGCAAAGGCGTGACTGTCACCGTTTGTTGTGTTCGATGAAACGGCGTTTCGATAACCAGGCAAGGTTTCCAATGGCTGCCGGCCGGTTAACCATGACCGATATGAGTGACGATAATTATTTAAAAGACCTGATACTGCTGCGCAACGATCCGTCCAGGGTTGCGGTTATCCGCGAGGCGGCCGCCCGTGGCGAAGTGGATGCATTCTATGCAATGGGCCTGGTGTATGCGGAAGGGCGGGGCGTGTCCATTGATCTTGCGCAGGCGCATTACTGGTTGTCGCTGGCCGTGAAGTGCGGTGACCGGGATGCGGAGTTGTTGCGCAGTGTGGTCGGCTGCCAGATGTCCGAGGAGGAGTACCAGGCTGCCCTGCGACTGCGTTCAGGACCGTCCCTGCAGCTGACACAGGCAAGCGGCAAGGACAGGGAACAGCCCGTTTAACCTGCCCACCGCTGCAGTGATATCCATGCAGTGAGTGGAACGGCGGGCAGTATTCAGGCGGCGTCGCCGGGCTTTGTCTGCTGCTGCTCCCAGATCGCACGCACCTGGTCGGCGAGTGTTATCGGGTCGAATGGCTTGGCGATGACATCCGCGGCGCCCATCGCGCGGTAACGTTCAACCTCGTGGGACTGGACCTTGGCCGTCATGAAGATCATGGGTACATCCGCCGTGACCGGCAGTTTGCGCAGGGCCTCCATGGTGGCGGGTCCGTCCATGCCTGGCATCATGACGTCGAGGATGACCAGCTCGGGCTCGAATGCCGGGGCTGCCTCGACTGCTTCCTGCCCCGAGCTGCATGCCTTGACAGTGAATTCGCCAATGGTTTCGAGTGCCATCAGGGCGACTGTCTGGATGTCCGGTTCGTCCTCTACATACAGAACCTTGTTCAGTGGTTTGTTTGACATCATGCCTCCTTTGCCAGCCCTGCATGACTGGTAATCGTCTTGTGAATGGTGTCTATCAATATGTCGTTGGTCGTTTTTGACTTGACCAGTGTGGCAGTAACGCCGCTGGCGGTTTTTGCGTCAACGTCGGCGGCGGAGAACAGCACAACGGGCAAATCCGGTGTGTTCTCGGCCAGCTCCGGCAGTAGTAACAGCCCCGAGCCATCCGGCAGTCCGAGATCAAGGATAACCAGGTCGATATGCTCCCCTGCAAGCATTTGCCTTGCCTCTGCCAGCGTCCGGGCGTTACTGACCTTGTATGTGCCACCCAGTATGTTGCTGACAATTTCATGTACATCGGATTCATCCTCGATATGGAGAATGTGCAGCGGTGCGGCCGGTGACTGCCTGGTGGAGCGTGCCACGGCGCTGATCAGGCGGTGCTCGTCTACCGGTTTCCCGATCCAGTCAACTACCTGGATTGCATCGCCGGATAATTGCCGTGCTTCCCTGTCGGCGACAGCAGACACCACGATGACCGGCAAATCCCGTGTCTTGTCGTTCTGGCGAATATCGTGGAACAGGTCAATGCCTGACTGGTCCGGCAGTATCAGGTCGAGGGTCATGGCCGCGTACTCGTGCGTGGCGAGTAATGCCTTTGCCTCGCCTACACTGTGGGCAACATCGATGACGTAGCCGTGTGCCTGCAGCAGCAGCCTGAGCAGGTGTGCAACGTCTGCATCGTCCTCGCATACCAGGATCCTCGCAGTCATTATGCCCGGACCCGGCTGTTGTTCTGTCTTACTGTCCGCTGCAGCGATTGTCTGTGCCTGTTCCGGCAGGTCGACATGGAAGGTGGTGCCCTTGCCGTCCTGTGTTTCGAACGATACTTGTCCGCCGTGGTTTTCGATAATGGCCCGGGTGATACTCAGGCCGAGTCCGGAGCCACCCCGCTTGCGCGTATCGGAGCCGTCGGCCTGAGAAAACTTGCTGAAGATATCCTTGTGAAATTCTTCCGGTATGCCGGGACCCTCGTCCGACACAGACACGCGCACGCCGCCGTTACGGGACTGGGTGGCAATGCGTATCGTGCCGCCCTCGGGTGAATACTTGGCGGCATTGGAGATCAGGTTTGTCATAACCTGGGTGAAGCGGTCTTCGTCTACCATCACCATGACATCCGGCGTTCCATTGGATACCACGATGTTCGCGCCATGCTCAGTGGCATAGACGCGGTTGACCTCCGCTGCATTGTTCACCAGCGACACGAGGTCGTGTGACTGGACATCGAACTCCATCTTGTTGGCCTCGATCTTTTCGATGTCGAGGATGTCGTTGATGAGTCGTATCAGCCGGTCGCAGTTCTTGACGGCAATGTCCACCAGCGGTTGTGCCTTGGCGGGCAGTTCACCGACTTTGCCGCTGCCCACCAGTCCGAGTGCCCCGCGGATCGAGGTCAGGGGTGTGCGTAATTCGTGACTCACAGTGGAAACGAACTCGTTCTTCATGCGATCCACCTTCTTGCGGTCGGTGATGTCGCGCATGATGCTGCAGAAGTACCTGTCCTCGCCGATCCACATTTCGGTAATGGCGATATCTACGGGGAAGGCCGAGCCATCCTTGCGGATACCCTCTACTTCGCGGCCGGCGCCCATGATCTTGCTTTCACGACCCTTGAGGTAGTCTTTTATATAGGCGTCGTGCTGGTGGCGGTGGCCCATGGGTGTCAGCATGCTGACATTTTTTCCAACGACATCGGCGGCGGCGTAGCCGAACATGTTCTCGGCGGCGTGATTGAATGTCTCGATAACGCCTTTCTGGTTGGTGGTGATAATGCCATCGACCACGTTCTCGAAAATGGTGCGCATACGGGTCTCGCGTTCGCGCAGCTGTTGCTCGGCCTGTTCGCGCTGCCGATCGGCCTTCAGTGCTTCGACGATCTGTGTACAGGTGGCGGTTATCGGTGCGAGGAAGTCGATCAATGCCTGGTCGTAGCCGTTGGCGCGGTTTGCGATACCGAACATGCCGATGACCTTATCGCCCCGGTAAAACGGGATACCCAGGAACGCATCCAGTGGCGGATGACCGTCGGGCAGGCCGTTGCTGCGCGGGTCGGTTGCCGGGTCATTGGCGATAACGGTAGTGCCGTTCTTGATGGCGGCGCCGAACAGGCTGTCGAGGTTGCTGAACTCCAGGCCTTGAGGCGCGTGCTCCGCATAGAATTTCTGCGACTCTGCGTCCCATGCAATATTGCTGATGGATAGCGTCTTCAGGTAGGGCGTGTCATCGCGGTAGAGAACCTCGCCGATGAAACCGTATTCGCTGTCCGATATCGACAGTATGTCGGTCAGCAACTTGTCGAATAGCGCCATTACATCGGCATCGCGGATAAAGCGCGACTGTGCCGCACTGATGGCACTGACCAGTGCATGCTGCTTTGACAGGCTTGTTTCCCTGTTTGCAAGGCCGCTACGCATGGAGTCAATGGTGGTGATAAGCTTGCCAACCTCGTCGCGGGCCGATGCCTTCGGAAGTTTCGTCTTGTAATTGCCATTCGCGATATGGGATGTTGCATCAGCCAGCTTTTTCAGGGGTCGGCGGATCCAGTGATCCTGCAATACCGCGGCCAGTACAATAATGCCGAGTAGCAAAGCAAGTAACAGCATTTCAAGGAAGCGGATTGGCGCAAGCTGCCTTGCCAGCATGGCGTTGATATTGATCCCCAGGCCGAGCGTACCGATTTGCTGGCCATTGAAATCAATCGGCAGCGTCAGCCATTCATCTGTATGGCCTGGCGGTGCAGGCGACAGCGGAACGATCGGGTAAAGACTGCTGCCATCAGCAGCCTTCAGGCGTAGCGTATTCCAGTTGTTTTCCCGTTGCTGTAACTGGTCCAGTGTTCTGTGGATTTGCGCCAGGTCGCCTGACAGCAAGGGTGGAATCAGCGCGGTCGCCACAACCTCCATCA
>JAOULY010000154.1 GCA_029881775.1 Gammaproteobacteria bacterium | reverse complement strand
GTATTCGCCCGGCCATCAACGCCGGCCTGTCCGTGTCGCGTGTGGGTGGTGCGGCGCAGACCAAGATCATCAAGAAGCTGGGCGGTGGTGTGCGTCTTGCGCTGGCGCAGTACCGTGAACTGGCCGCTTTCTCGCAGTTTGCATCCGACCTGGACGAGACGACCCGCAAACAGCTGGAGCGTGGCCAGCGCGTCACCGAGCTGATGAAGCAGAAACAGTATTCACCGCTGTCGGTTGCCGAGATGGCCGTGTCGCTGTACGCGGCTGAACAGGGTTTTCTCGATGATGTCGCGCTCAACAAGGTGGTTGATTTCGAGCATGCGCTGCATGCATTCATGCGTGCCAGTCACACTGCACTGCTGGACAAGATCAACGCGACCGGTGACTTCAACGACGAAATCGAATCCGGACTGAAAGCCGCCATCGAAGATTTCAAGGCGACGGGCAGCTGGTAACCGGGATGATAATTGCTTTCCGTAGGAGCGCCTTGCAGGCGCGATGTGCATGGATGAACGAGTGCCGCAAAAGTCAGGATGCCGGTAGCGGCCCTGCAAGGCGTTCCTGCAAAAATTTAAACAGGGTGAGCTAATGGCAGGCGCGAAGGAAATCCGCACCAAGATTGCGAGTATCAAGAACACGCAGAAAATCACCAAGGCAATGGAGATGGTGGCTGCGAGCAAGATGCGCAGGGCGCAGGACCGCATGCTGGCCACGCGTCCCTATGCTGCAAAGATCGGCAATGTCATCGGCCATCTGTCACATGCTCACCCGGAATACCGTCATCCGTACCTGGTGGAACGCGAGCTGAAGCGTGTTGGCCTGATTGTTATCTCCACGGACCGCGGACTGTGTGGTGGTTTGAACATCAATCTGTTCAAGAAAGTTATCGGCACCATGAAACAGTGGCACGATGACGGACTGGAAATCGATCTCACGCTCATCGGTAGCAAGAGCAATGCCTTTTTCAAGCGCATGGGCGGCAATATACGCGCCACCGCTACGCATCTGGGTGATGCACCGTCGATGAGCGAATTGATCGGCACCATCAAGGTCATGCTCGATGCTTTCGAGGCGGGCGAGATCGATCGCCTGTATATCGCGCATAATGAATTTGTGAACACGATGACGCAGAAACCGGAAGTGCGGCAACTGGTCCCGGTCAGTGGCGAGGCCGACACCGAGGAACTGAAGACGCACTGGGACTATATCTACGAGCCCGACTCCGTACCGGTCATGGATGCCTTGATGATCCGTTATATCGAATCACTGGTTTACCAGGGCGTTGTTGAAAACGTCGCCTGTGAAATGGCTGCACGCATGATCGCGATGAAATCCGCAACCGATAACGCGGGCGACCTGATCAACGAATTGCAACTGGTCTATAACAAGGCGCGCCAGGCGGCGATTACCCAGGAAATTTCCGAAATCGTCAGCGGCGCAGCGGCGGTATAAATTAATTGTAGGAGCGCAGGCATGCGCGAACAAAACATCATTCGCGGACAACGTCCGCTCCTACAGGCAGAATTAAAGAGATACGAAACGAGGATATCAACATGAGTGCTGGCAACATTGTAGAAATTATCGGCGCGGTGGTGGACGTGGAATTCCCGCGCGACAGCGTGCCGAAGGTCTATGACGCCCTCAAGGTCAACGATGTCAACCTGACCCTGGAAGTACAGCAACAACTGGGTGACGGCGTGGTGCGTACCATCGCCATGGGCACCACCGACGGTGTGAAGCGTGGTCTCGAAGTACTCAATACCGGCGCGCCGATTACCGTGCCCGTTGGCGAGAAGACGCTGGGGCGCATCATGGATGTGCTCGGAAATCCGGTCGATGATGCCGGTGACATCGGCGCCGAGATCAGTCTGCCGATCCATCGCTCGCCACCGGCGTACGCGGACCAGGCAGCTGCGACGGAAGTACTCGAAACCGGCATCAAGGTGATCGACCTGGTCATGCCGATCGTCAAGGGCGGCAAGGTTGGCCTGTTCGGCGGCGCCGGCGTCGGCAAGACCGTGACGCTGATGGAGCTGATTCGTAACATCGCCGTTGAGCACTCCGGTTACTCGGTGTTCGCCGGTGTTGGTGAGCGTACACGCGAAGGTAACGATTTCTACCACGAGATGCGTGAAGGCGGCGTTATCGACAAGGTGTCACTGGTGTATGGCCAGATGAACGAGCCGCCGGGCAACCGTCTGCGTGTTGCCTTGACCGGCCTGACCATGGCCGAGCATTTCCGTGATGAAGGTCGTGACGTGCTGATGTTCATCGATAACATTTACCGTTACACGCTGGCCGGTACCGAGGTGTCAGCGTTGCTCGGTCGTATGCCGTCGGCGGTGGGTTACCAGCCGACACTGGCTGAGGAAATGGGCGTGTTGCAGGAACGTATTACCTCGACCAAGACCGGTTCCATCACCTCGTTCCAGGCCGTGTACGTACCGGCGGACGATCTGACCGATCCGTCACCTGCAACGACCTTCGCGCATCTGGACGCCACGCTGGTGCTGTCACGACAGGTGGCCGAGCTGGGTATTTATCCGGCCGTGGATCCGCTCGATTCCACTTCGCGTATTCTTGATCCGAATGTCGTCGGTAATGATCACTATGACACGGCGCGTGCAGTACAGGGCACGCTGCAACGCTACAAGGAACTCAAGGACATCATCGCCATTCTCGGTATGGACGAGCTGTCAGAGGAAGACAAGCAGGTCGTTACCCGCGCACGTAAAATCCAGCGCTTCCTGTCACAGCCGTTCTTCGTGGCCGAGACCTTTACCGGTACGCCGGGTAAGTACGTTTCACTCAAGGATTCGCTGGCAGGCTTCAAGGGCATTGTTAACGGTGAGTATGACGCCCTGCCGGAACAGGCGTTCTACATGGTCGGCGGTATCGAAGAGGCCGTGGAGAAGGCAAAAACGCTGTAAGGCGTTGATGGACTAAACTATGGCTATGACCCTGCATATAGACATCGTCAGCGCCGAGGCGGAAATTTTTTCCGGCACGGCGACCATGGTGTTCGCACCGGCCGAGATGGGTGAAGTTGGTATTTCACCCCGGCATACCCCGTTACTGACCCGGCTGAAACCCGGCGAGGTCCGTGTCCAGACCGATGACGGTGAAGAGCAGTCATTTTTCGTGTCCGGTGGCATGCTCGAAGTGCAGCCGCACGTGGTCACTGTGCTGGCCGATACGGCAATCCGGGCCGACAGCCTCGACGAGGCCCAGGCACTGGAAGCCAAGGAGCGCGCGGAAAAACTGCTGTCCGACAAGACGGCCGATGTCGATTACGCCAAGGCGCAGGCCGAACTGGCCGAATCCATTGCGCAGCTGTCAGCTATCCGCAAGCTGCGTGAAAAGGTAAAATGACCGACCTGATCATAGGTAACGGCAAGGTCGTTTCATTTACCTATACCATCGTTGACGAGAGCGGTGAAGTTATTGAGCAGTCCGACTTGCCGATCAGTTACGTACACGGAGGCAATCACGACCTGTTCGAAAAGGTGGAACAGAGCCTGGACGGCGCCGTCATTGGCGATTCGGTCGAGGTTTCCCTGACGCCGGAGGAAGGGTTTGGTCCGCACGACCCCAATCTCACCTATACAGACGATCTTGCGAATGTCCCGCCCGAATTTCACCGCATCGGCGCCGAGGTCGAGATGATCAATGAACAGGGCGATTCGAAGAACTTTGTCGTCACGCAAATCAACGGCGGCAAGCTGACAGTGGACGGCAACCATCCCATGGCCGGTAAATTCATAACCTTCCAGATCAAGGTAACGGCTATTCGCGATGCCAGTGACGCGGAAATGGTCAGCGGTGTCGAGCCCATGGCCATGCCGGTATTGCACTGACCTGACAGCAGTCCGGTACCGCGTTGCGAATTCCGGGTCGGGCCGTTTAATTTTCTGCTTTGCCCCTTGCTTCATGCTGGCTACACACAGCAAGCGGCCGTGCTATATTTCCTGCATTCCAGATCGAGCATTTCCGGTCGATAGCAGAATGTGGTGGAAACGTAACATTTAATATGAACCTCTGTATTGTCATCCTGGCTGCCGGTAAAGGCACGCGCATGCGTTCGGACCTGCCCAAGGTCCTGCATTCACTTGGTGGACAGCCGTTGTTGTCGCACGCAATGGCGACAGCCCGTCAATTCAGCGATGCCATGATCCATGTGGTAATCGGCCATGGCGCCGAACGGATTCGCGAGACGTTCAGCGATGCCGGTGTTCAATGGGTCGAGCAGACTGAACAACTCGGGACCGGCCATGCCGTGGCCCAGGCGATGGCCGGGATTCCGGATGACGCGACGGTACTGGTAATGTACGGCGATGTCCCGTTGATTCGACAGTCAACGCTGGCACCCCTGTGTGATATTGCCGGGCAGGGGTTTGTCGGGGTGCTGACGGCTGAACCGGATGACCCGACCGGCTATGGGCGCATCCTGCATCACGCCGATGGCAGTATCAGCGGTATTGTCGAGGAAAAGGATGCGACCCCGTCGGAAAAGACCATCCGCGAAATCAATACCGGGTTTATCGCGGCGCCGGCGGCAAAGCTGCGTCGCTGGATTGACGCACTCGATAATAACAACTCGCAGGGCGAGTACTACCTGACTGACGTGGTTGCGCGTGCCGTCGCCGACGGTGTCAGTGTGCGCGGCCTTTCTACAGATTCGATTGAAGAAGTACTCGGTATAAATGACCGCATGCAGCTTGCCGCACAGGAGCGTTGTTTCCAGTACCGGCGTGCTGTCGAGTGCATGCGCGACGGTATAACACTGATTGATCCGGCACGCTTCGACCTGCGTGGCAAGCTGCAGGCAGGTGAAGATGTCATCATTGATATTAACGCGGTGCTGGAAGGCAACGTTTGCCTGGGTAACCGTGTAATGATCGGACCCAACGTGGTGCTGAGCAACGTCACGATCGGTGATGACGTGACGATACTGGCTAATTGCGTTATCGAGGATGCCGAGATCGGTAACGCGGCGCGTATCGGGCCGTTTGCGCGTATTCGACCGGAGACGCGCCTGGCAGACAATACGCACGTCGGTAATTTTGTCGAGATAAAGAAATCTGATATCGGCAAAGGCTCCAAGGTCAATCACCTCAGCTATATCGGTGATACGACAGTCGGTATGGACGTCAATATCGGTGCAGGCACCATTACCTGCAATTATGATGGTGCCAACAAACACCGCACGGTTATCGGCGACAATGCTTTCATAGGATCAGATACACAGCTGGTTGCGCCGGTAAAGGTCGGTGTCGGTGCAACCATCGGCGCCGGCTCTACGATAACCCGTGACGCGCCGGACGGTGAACTGACACTCAGCCGCTGCGAGCAGAAGACGCGCAGTGGCTGGCAACGACCGGTAAAGAAGAAATAACCTTGAACAACTATCACATTACCGCTTACATCATGTTCGTATTGCCTGGATACAAGGAAGAAGATTTCTCATGTGCGGCATAGTCGGCGTCGTTGCACAGCGTAACGTCATACCCGTCCTGGTTGATGGCCTGCGCCGTCTCGAATACCGCGGATACGATTCTGCCGGTGTGGCCGTACAGAGCGAGCACGGGTTGCTGGAGCGGGTACGCAAGGTCGGTAAGGTGGCTGAACTGTCTCGCGCGCTTGATGAAAACCCGGTAAGCGGACATACCGGTATTGCGCATACCCGCTGGGCAACACACGGTATGCCGAGCGAACAGAACGCGCACCCGCAT
>JAOULY010000153.1 GCA_029881775.1 Gammaproteobacteria bacterium | reverse complement strand
CCTCTTCCAGCTCAACTTGTTTAACCGCAATACCGGCACCCTCGAGTACCTGTGATACCCGGACCGAGAGCGCTTCACCGACCTCGGCCTGGCGCGCGCCGGAAATCTGCAAGGCAGGATCTTCACCGTAAATATTCGGTAAAGCATAAATGCAGCCAATCAGTACAACGATGGCCAGCAGGATGTATTTCCAGGCGGGGTACCGGTTCATTATTTACGGGGTCCTTGCACGGGCGTCAGAGGCCCTTGATGGTGCCTTTAGGCATCAGGTTAGTGACGGCCTGGCGCTGGATTTTGACAGTCACGCCCTCGGCGACATCCAGTTCCACGAAGTTATCACCTACTTTACTGATTTTCCCCAGCATGCCGCCGCTGGTTACCACCTCGTCGCCCTTGGCCAGCGCCGCTACCATCTCGCGGTGTTCTTTTGCCTTCTTGCTCTGCGGACGGATCAGCAAAAAGTAAAAAACGACAAATATAACAATCAGGGGCAGAAACCCCATCAGGGCATCACCCTGTGGCTGCGGAGACGCGGCCATTGCATCCGATATAAAGAAATTCATACTTATCCTCGCCAACGGCGCCGGTCGTGACCGGCTCAAAGCGCGGTATTATGGCACAGCAGCACGCTGGCGGTAAAAGTCCTCGCGAAAGGCTGAAAGCGACCCGTTTTCAATTGCCTGCCGCAGCCCGGACATCAGGTCCTGGTAATAGGTCAGGTTATGGATCGTATTCAGCTGGGCGCCCAGCATTTCGTTGCACTTGTCCAGGTGGTGCAGGTAGGCCCGGCTGAAATTCCTGCAGGTATAACAATGGCATGAAGGATCAAGCGGCCCGGTGTCGCCCCGATGTGCACTATTACGGATCCGCACCACGCCCGTATGAACGAACAGGTGTCCGTTGCGCGCATTGCGTGTCGGCATGACGCAGTCGAACATGTCGATTCCGGCACAGACGGCCTCGACGATATCCTCCGGCGTACCGACGCCCATCAGGTAACGCGGCGCATCTGCCGGCATCTGTGGCACCAGGTGCCCGAGAATCATCTCGCGCTCCTCCCGGCTCTCCCCCACTGACAAACCGCCAATCGCGTAACCATCGAAGCCGATATCCAGCAACCCGGCCAGCGATTCATCCCGCAGCTCCGGATACATACCGCCCTGCACGATACCGAACAGTGCCGCCGGGTTATCTTCATGCGCGTCCCGACTGCGGCGGGCCCAGCGCAGTGACAGCGCCATCGAATCGCGCGCCTCGGCCTCGGTTGCAGGATAAGGCGTGCATTCGTCGAAAATCATGACGATATCTGCGCCCAGCGCACGCTGTACCTGCATCGACTCCTCGGGGCCGAGAAATACCCGGTCGCCGTTAACCGGCGAGTTGAATGTCACGCCCTCCTCGGTAATTTTCCGCAACTCGCCGAGGCTGAACACCTGGAATCCACCGGAGTCCGTGAGAATGGGCCCATGCCACTGCATAAAATCATGCAGGGTTCCATGTTGCTGGATGATATCGGTACCCGGCCGCAGCATCAGGTGAAAGGTATTACCGAGGAGTATCTCGGCGCCGGTGTCGAGTACGTCATCCGGCGTCATCGCCTTCACCGTGCCATAGGTACCGACCGGCATGAAGGCCGGGGTCTGCACGGTCCCCCGTTCGAATGAAAGACTCGCGCGTCGCGCCTCGCCATCGGTATGTGTACAACTGAATTTCATACTGACCCCTGTTATTCGCCTGGTGACTGGTCTGCCGCGATGAACATGGCATCTCCGTAACTGTAAAAAAGGTAACCCTCACGAATCGCGTGTTGATAGGCCGCAAGCGCCAACTCGTAGCCGGCAAATGCACAAACCAGCATCAGCAGTGTCGATTCAGGCAGGTGAAAGTTGGTCAACAGCGCATCCACTGCACGAAAACGGTACCCCGGCGTAATGAACAGGTTCGTTTCACCTGCGCCGGGCTGCTGGACGCCGTCCTGCGTGGTAGATTCAAGCGTACGCACCACTGTGGTGCCGACCGCCACTACACGCCCGCCACGTTGCCGTGCGGCGTTGATCCGGTCACAGGTCTCGCGACTGATTTCGTAATGCTCGAAATGCATCACATGGTCTTCCAGTCGCTCGGCGCGTACCGGCTGAAAAGTACCTGCACCCACATGCAGGGTGATAAAGACCACGTCCACACCCCGGTCACGGATAGTTTGCATGATTTTTTCATCGAAATGCAGGCCAGCGGTTGGCGCGGCAACCGCACCGGGCCTGGCCGCATACACTGTCTGGTATCGATCGCGGTCACCCTGCTCATCAAGGCGTGTTATGTAGGGCGGCAACGGCATATGTCCGCAACGATCAAGCAAGGTCAGTACATCTTCTTCGCCCTCGAACCGGAGCATGAACAGACCATCGGAGCGGCCGGTAACCACGGCGTCGATATCACCCTCGAGTTGCAGGCGGGTCCCTGCGGTCGGTGATTTACTGGCGCGGACATGGGCCAACACCTCCTGCGGCGCAGTGATCCGTTCAACCAGCACCTCGACTTTGCCACCGCTGGCCTTGTAACCATGCAGGCGCGCGGGGATGACACGCGTGTCGTTCAGCACCAGTACATCACCGGGATTCAGCAGCGCAGGAAAATCCCGGAATTCGCGGTCTGTCAGCCGGCCGGAACCGGTTTCTACACAGAGCATGCGGCTGTCTCCACGGCGGTCGCCGGGATACTGGGCAATCTGCGCTTTGGGAAGTTCGAAATGGAAGTCACTGCGCTGCATGGCGACGGCATGTTAGCACAGGCAGCGGCTTGCCCGCGTCACGTTTACCCTTATACTAGGCAACGTTCTCACACACGATCATTCGCCGGGGTGGTGAAACTGGTAGACGCACTGGATTCAAAATCCAGCGGGGGCAACCCCATGCGGGTTCGATTCCCGCCCTCGGCACCATTTATCCTGAAGTCTGGTCCGGGAATCCACTAACCGGACACGGGCAGCAACCACACAATCACCCAGGCTGCCAGCAGCAGCGTTGCTATCAGGGCACCGGTTCGATGCAGGCGTTTCTTTCCCGTGCCGCCATGATCATCCCCGTAAACAAGACGCGCGATTGTGTGCGCACCATCCTCCGTGCGTCGATCCTGCCCGGACCGCCGCTCATCATCCGGCTGGCCGGCGACCCCCGCCCGGTATTTCCTGCGTTCATGCCTGCGTTCATCAACCTGCAAACGCGACACAACCAGCTGCTGGTAGTCCGCCCAGCTGGAGAGCGTCCGGACCTCGTCGGGTAATAATTCTGCTACTGACCTGGCTGGCTGCCATGACACCCGGTCTTCACTGAGTTCGTCATCGAGCCTGATCCGGCCCAGTAATATATAGCGGCTTACCGCCAGTACCGTGAACGGCCCACGTACCACACCGTCTCGTCGTGCATACCATTCACTGCCGATGTCCTGCCGATCCGCCATTAACTATGCCGCCAGGCCACGCTTCAATCGGCCAGCCATTCGCCCATGCGTGCACGTAAGCGGATCAGTGCCTGGCCATGAATCTGGCATACCCGCGACTCACTGACGCCGAGGATCTCGCCAATCTCGCGCAGGTTGAGTTCTTCATCGTAGTACAGCGCCATAACCAGGCGTTCACGTTCCGGCAAGCCCTTGATCTCTTCTGCCAGGCCTTGCTTGAAATCACTTTTCTGCAGGTTTTCCAGTGGCTGGTTCGGCTGACGGTTCGACTGCGGATAGCCTTCGTCGGCAAGCGTACCGGGATCTTCGAAGCTGAAAATCCGGCAGCCGGTCGAGTCCTGCAGGATCTTGTGATACTCATTCAGGCTAAGACCCATTTCTTCTGCCACCTCGACATCACGCGCATCGCGACCAACCGCGTTCTCGATTTTGCGTACCGCCTCTGCCACCTCGCGCGCCTTGCGATGTACGGAACGGGGCGTCCAGTCGGTGCGCCGGATTTCATCAAGCATGGCACCGCGAATGCGAATACCGGCATACGTTTCGAAACTGGCACCCTGTTCAGGATCAAATTTCCTCGATGCCTCGATCAGGCCGATCATCCCGGCCTGGATAAGGTCATCCGCCTGCACACTGGCCGGTAAACGGCTCATCAGGTGATACGCGATACGTTTAACCAACGGTTCATGATGGACCACGAGTTCATTGCTGCTACTGAACTCATCACCTGACTTTGCCGCATTCGATTTCATGACGTAACCTCCATCCCACTGTTTTCGTTTTGGATCAATCGTTCTACAAAAAACTCCACATGGCCGCCGGCCTGCGCCGGTTGCGGCCATGACATGACCTGCCGGGCAAGATTCAGCAATGCCATCGCTGATCGGCTGCGCGGAAAAGCACTTACCACGGATGTGCGCGCATTCAGCGCCTCAACCAGACACTCGTCACGCGGCACGAAACCCGCGTAAGACAGTACCTGGGCGTGATCATCTGAAAATTCTGCGAGAACCCTGCTGAACAGGGCGCGCCCGTCGCGGGCGCTATTCACCATATTTGCGAGGATGCGGAAGCGGTTAATACCGAACTCCGCAGAAAGCATTTCAATCCGGGCCACGCTGTCGTGTATAGACGCGGGCTCATTGCAAACAACTACGATAATTTCATTTGCGGCACGGCAGAAACTGGCAACACACGCCGAAATGCCGGTGGCCGTATCGACAACCAGTGTATCGAGGGGCCGCTCAAGATCACTGAAAGCACGCACCAGGCCTGCACATTCACGACATCCCAGGCTGGCCAGCTGGTGCGCACCCGACGCGGCCGGCACCACCATGAGCTCATCAACAGTCATGATAATGTCTTCAATCTGGCAAGTGCCGCTCACGACATCGAACAGGGTTCGTGCCGGTGTCAGACCCAGCAGCACGTCGACGTTGGCCATACCAAGGTCGGCGTCGAGCAGCATGGTCCGGCGACCCACGCGAGCCAGTGCGTAGGCAAGATTGACGGAAATATTCGTCTTGCCGGTACCACCCTTGCCACCGGTCACCGCAATCACCTGGACAGGCCCGTGACCGGCCTGCCTGGCAGACGTGTCTGCCTGGCCAAGTTTTACATCAGCAAGGCGCATGGCGTTTTCCCTGGACGGTATATTGAGGCTGACTGGAGTTCATGGTTTTTGCTGTCCCGATTCATTTGCAACTGAATGCCTGCATGGGAAATAGCAACTTGCATACCAACCCGGCCCAAGCGGTCAGCTCGACGCTAATATACTTACAACTTATTGTTTTAATTAGTGAAGAAAAGTGTACTCAGGAAAAGCAGAACGAACGGACCTACGTCACATTTTTGACAATCGAGGGATTTTGGCGGGTTTTTGACAGGCTATACGGGGGTTTCCCGCCACCCGCCACATGCGTGGATGTCAGAGCAGACTGGTTGGCCGCTCAAGTAACGAGGAAATATGCTCATCCGGCAGCGGTTCACTGATGTGGAAACCCTGTGCCATATCGCAGCCGAGCTTGCCGAGCACATCGAGGGTCATGCGATTCTCAACACCTTCGGCAACTACCTTGTATCCGAGATTGTGGCCCAGGTCGATAATCGAACGCACGATCGCGACATCCTGCTGATCAAATGCAACATCGGTAACAAACGACTGGTCGATCTTCAGGGTATTAATCGGCAAGCGCTTCAAATAGGACAGCGACGAATAACCGGTGCCGAAATCATCAATGGCGATAGTGACACCGGCGTCATTGAGACTGACCAGCAATTCCCTG
>JAOULY010000152.1 GCA_029881775.1 Gammaproteobacteria bacterium | reverse complement strand
CGAGGAAATCGCACAACTTGATCAGCAGGAGAAGGCGCGCCGTCAGGCAGAAATCGATGCGGTACGTGAACAGAACGAGCAGGCGGAATCCGCCATCACCCAGCTCGAAACACAACTCAAGCAGTTAACCCGCGAGCGCGATACCGCACTTGACGAGCAGCATGAATTGCGCGTCAAGATGAATTCACTGCGTGGTGAGGTAGAGGTCGCGCGTGGCCTGGTGACGACAGGCGGGCAGGGGCATCCGGAGGACCCGGAAGCATTGCGTGCAGAACTCGAGGAGGCCCGCGATAACATAAAGATTGCCGTACGCTTGCGTGCGGAGGCTGAATCGGCGCGTGAGCAGATGGCCGCCGAGGTGCAGCGGTTGCGCGCGCAATACGCGAGTGACGCCGACACCAATAGCGATACGTTCGAACCATTGCATGTGCCCTCGCTGGATATGACGGGTCCGGTTGATGAGCAGCAATCAGATGCTGAGAATCTGCCTCCGCTGGTTGCGGAGCCGGTTGTTACGGATGCTCATAATGCCGGCGTTACCGATACGGAACGGCGTGGCATGCATCCGCTTGGCAAGCTTGTCATGGCTGTCCTGCTGCTTGCTGTATGCGGTGTAACGGCGTGGCTGGTCATGGGGCGGCCGGATGGATGGATGGTGGAGACCGGGGACATCATAACCGCGTCGCCTGTCGACCCGGCGATTCCGGGTGACGTTTCCGTTATCCCCCCTGTCACGCCGATTGACAGTTCACGTGCCCGGGCTGCCATGCTTCCAGACACGCCGGCTGGTGATGCGCCGGAACAGGTAGCGGCAGCCAGCCCGGAGAAGTCCGCAGCCACGCAGTCGACGGAACGTCCGGTACAGCCCGGGTTTGTCGGTACACAGCCCCTGCAGCTGGATGAGCCGGCGGTCCCGGCTGTAACAGATTCGAATGCTGAAACGGCTTCGGTGCCCCCGGCCCCGCTGCCTGACAGCGCACCACCGGTCGGTCGCTCGTTCCGCGATAGCCTGGCGGGGGGTGGCAAGGGCCCGGCCATGATCGAGCTGTTGTCGGCTACCTACAAGATGGGCAGCGGCAACTCACTTAACTTCGATGAAGGTCCGCGGCATACCGTCAGTCTGCCGGCATTTTCAATCAGTGAGCGCGAAGTGACATTCGAGGATTATGACCGTTTTGCGCGTGCGACCGGACGCAGGCTGCCGTTTGACGAGACCTGGGGACGTGGCAAGCGGCCGGTAATAAACGTGTCCTGGCATGACGCCGTAGCCTACACACGCTGGTTGAGTGAAAAGACCGGCCGGAAATATCGTCTGCCGAGCGAGGCGGAATGGGAGTACGCGGCACGCGCCGGCAGCGCCTACAGTTACTGGTGGACGGATACCAGGGGTGCGGTGCATGCCAACTGTTTTGATTGTGGAAGCCGCTGGGATGGCAGCCAGACGGCGCCGGTCGGCAGTTTCGAGGCAAGCCCGTTCGGCCTGTACGACATGTCCGGCAATGTCCAGGAGTGGACCGCTGACTGTTACCAGAACAGCTACGTCGGTGCGCCGACGGACGGCAGTGCGCGGGTGACAGCGGATTGTACCCAGCGGGTGGTCCGCGGCGGTGCTTATTCCAGTCCGATGGACAGTCTGCGTTCGGCAAATCGCGGGCAGCTTGGCCAGGATACGCGGCTGGACAATCTCGGCTTCCGGGTCGTTCGCGAGCAGTAAACGCGCGGCCGGGGCGTGCGCTGGTGCGGTTGACAATTTCCCGGCTAAACGTAGTCTGCCGACATGCCTGATACTGATTACATGCCTGTTCTGGCTCTCGAAGAGTTACAGGATCCCGGCAGCAGGGGCGTTACCGTGCCTTGCGATAACCGCTTGTTCGATGTGTTTGTGGTTCGCCGCGGTGATGAAGTACGTGCCTATCTTAACAACTGTCCACACACCGGTGCCCCGCTTGACTGGGTGCCGGACCAGTTCCTGAGTCTCGACAGTAAACACATACAGTGTGCCATGCACGGTGCGCTGTTTCGCTGGAATGACGGGAAATGTATTGCCGGGCCCTGTGCTGGTGATGCGCTGACTGCTGTGCCGGCCAGGGTAGAGAACGGCCAGGTCATGCTGGGACGGGCCGCATTCCTGCGCGGCCAGTCCACGTAAACGGGTGATTCCGTTTACGCGCCTGTTTCCATTAGGGGTGTTGCTGGAATGGTGGGAGCGAGCCGGCGCAGTCAGAGTTTCTTGAGGATGTCCTGCAGCATGACCATGTAGGCATCGACGGGTGTCATGTCTTCGATGGCTGTTCCTGCATCTATTGTCTGCAGGCCGGCTTCGGGGGCGGGGATGCTTTCCCGGGACATCAATCTGCCAGTGTATTCATCATCGGACGTGACCGTGCCGGTCACCAAGTCGTAGATCATTGCCATGATTCACCTCCCGTAGCCTGTGGGGAGGTTATCGGCTGACTTTCAGCGGGGTTGAATGGTTACCCGGTACGCGGGCAGGGCAATGAATTGCCGGGTAATATTGACGTTCGCAGGTCTTGCAGGATTATTCGAAATTGTCGAGTGGGTTGATATTATCGTTCGGGGCGGTCAGTTCGAGGTCAACGCCGTAATCCTCGCGTTCGATGTCGAATGAGCCGGACCAGTCCTCTGGCGGTTCGATCGGATCAACTTCCATTTCCATCCAGGTATCGAAATCGAGTTCCTCGATGGCGCCGTCGAAGTGCTGTATTTCAAGAGTATCCTCGTCTTCATCAAGTGCGACAATTTCGAAGCGGTCGCCGTTGATCGACTGGTACCAGTCACCGATGCGTGCCTGACGATTATTGTTGGACATAACTGGAAACCCCTGGGTAACCGCGCCTGCCTGTAATAAATTATGTGTGTAAACCAAAACACGATCCTGCGCTGATTTATTTATAAGTCCTGTCAGCGGGATTGGCAAGTACTTCCGTTAGCGGCTGATATACGAGCGGGGCGGGTGAATGTGCGAGCGTCATGCAGACTCATTCCAGTCCGCTAATCGCGGTAACGTTGCCTGAATGTGCAGGTCGGGTAAGCACATGTATTCATCAGGAAAAGCCCGTAAATGCGTGCAGGTCACCGGTTACGGCCTGCCGGAATGGTGCCTTGTCATTACCGTTGTGACATAAAAGTGCCGGGCAGGCCGGGCTTATTATCGTCTTGAAAACAAAGGGATTGATTTGCGGCTTGCCGCGACCTGCTACGGGTAGCTGAAAATGCGGTCTGCTTCAGGTAAAGTGCGCGTTTCTTTTTTGCCAGTGGCGCAAGAAAATTTCTAGCGAGGACAGCAGTATGGCCGATTACAAAATTGCACCCTCTATTCTGTCGGCGGATTTTGCCCGGCTGGGTGAGGAAGTTACCCATGTACTGGATGCCGGTGCGGATATCGTGCATTTCGACGTGATGGACAATCACTACGTACCCAACCTGACGATCGGGCCACTGGTCTGTGAGGCTTTGCGCAGTCACGGCGTGACGGCGGATATCGATGTGCACCTGATGGTCAAGCCGGTCGATCGCATCATCCCCGACTTCGCCAAGGCCGGTGCTACCTATATAACCTTCCATCCGGAAGCCAGCGAACATATCGACCGTTCACTGTCCCTGGTGCATGACCACGGCTGCAAGTCCGGGCTGGTGTTCAACCCGGCCACGCCGCTGGATTACCTGAAGCACGTAATGGACAAGGTCGACATGATCCTGCTGATGTCGGTCAATCCCGGTTTCGGCGGCCAGAGTTTTATTGCCGAGGCACTGCCAAAGTTGCGTGAGGCACGCAAACTGATCGACGCAAGCGGACGCGATATCCGCCTTGAAATCGACGGCGGCGTGAAGGTCGACAACATCGGCGAGATCGCCGCGGCCGGTGCTGACACCTTCGTTGCCGGCTCCGCTATTTTCGGTGCGGATGATTACAAGACAACCATTGATGCCATGCGCGCGGAGATTGCAAAGGCAGTCGGCTGAACGAAGCCATGGTTCATAAGCCGGAAATGATCCTGATCGACGTGGACGGCACGCTGGTCGACAGCGTGCCGGATCTCGCCTTTTGCGTGGATAGCATGATGACGCAACTGGGTCTTGAGCCGCGGGGCGAGGAACGCGTGCGTGACTGGGTGGGTAATGGCGTTGAGCGGCTGGTACGCCGGGCCCTGGTCGGGCAACTCAAAGGCGAGCCGGATGAGGCCGATTTTGCCCGTGCCTATCCGGTCTTTCTGGCCCTGTATGCCAAAACACCTCGAAGCGTTCCACCCTGTACCCGGGCGTACGCGCCGCTGTGGACGGCCTGAAGGCGGCCGGCTACAAGCTGGGTTGCGTGACCAACAAGGCCGCGCAGTTTACCGAGCCGTTGCTGAAGGACCTGGGTGTGTACGACGATTTCTCAATCGTAATCAGCGGTGATACATTAGCAGAGAAGAAACCTGATCCTGCGCCGCTGCTGCATGCGGCGGAATTTTTCGGTTGTGATCCGGGTAACGCGCTGATGATCGGTGACTCGGTCAGCGATGTGGCGGCGGCCCGTGCAGCCGGGTTCCAGATTGTTTGCATGAGCTACGGTTACAATCATGGCGTCGATATTCGCGAGGCCGGCCCGGATGCAGTGCTTGATTCGATGGATGAAATAATTCCCTTGCTCGAAAATGCAGGCTGACACGATGCAATTCAATGCAGAGACAGCTGCGAATGACGCCTGAAAAATTCAATGACCTGGCCAGCCAGGACTACAATCGCATTCCCCTGACGCGCGAGATTCTCGCCGATCTTGATACCCCGCTGAGTACGTATATAAAGCTGGCCGGTGGCAGCTATTCCTACCTGTTTGAGTCAGTTCATGGCGGCGAGAAGTGGGGCCGCTACTCCATCATCGGCTTGCCCTGTTCAACAATATTGCGTGTGCAGGAGTACGACATTACCGTCACCCGGTCGGGCGAGGTGGTGGAAACGGTGCACACGGATGACCCGCTCGCATGGGTCGATGCGTTCCAGGCGCGTTTTCGCGCGCCCGAGTTGCCGGAACTGCCGCGTTTTACCGGCGGTCTCGTCGGCTACTTCGGTTATGACAGCATTCGTTATATAGAACCGCGGCTGGGTGAATTCAGCAAGCAAGATCTCCTGTCCTGTCCGGATATTCTCCTGATGGTCTCGGATGAGTTGCTGGTGTTCGACAACCTGGCCGGTACGCTCCTGTTAATCGTTCATGTGGACCCCGCCACGCCGGATGCCTGGGCGCAGGGGCAGCAGCGCCTGGATGTACTCGAGGCACGTTTGCGCGAGCCACTGGACGGCTATGGCATTGGTGCGGGCACGGCAGCCGCGGTCAGTGAAAGTGATTTTGTCTCGGGATTCACCCGCGCGGGCTTCGAGGCGGCGGTTGACCGTATCAAGGCTTACATCGTTGAAGGCGATGTCATGCAGGTGGTTCTGTCGCAACGCATGTCTGTGCCGTTCCCGGCAAAACCGCTGGATCTTTACCGGGCGCTGCGGCGTTTGAATCCTTCGCCCTACATGTATTTTATGGATCTCGGTGATTTCCACGTGGTCGGTTCGTCGCCGGAGATCCTGGTGCACCTGGAAGACGGCGTTGTTACGGTGCGGCCCATTGCCGGTACGCGCCCGCGTGGCAAGGATCAGCAGGAAGACGCGGCGCTGGAGCAGGACCTGCTGGCGGATCCCAAGGAACTGGCTGAACACCTGATGCTGATCGATCTGGGACGCAATGATGTCGGGCGGGTCAGTGTAAC
>JAOULY010000151.1 GCA_029881775.1 Gammaproteobacteria bacterium | reverse complement strand
CGCTTTCTTGTTCAGCATGTTACTCCCGGCGCAGGCCGAGGTGAACGTGCCCGTCGCGACCGACCTGCAGGCTGACGGCAGCCTCGCCGCAGAGCGGCGCCTGCCAATCCTGCTGGCTTTCAGTGCCATTAATTGCAGCTACTGCGATCTGCTGGAAGAGGAATTTCTGCAGCCAATGCTGCTCAGCGGTGAGTACCAGGACCGTATCATCATCCGCAAGATCGTACTCGATGACGGCTCCCGACTGACCGACTTCAACGGACAACGCCGGGATGCGACTTCACTGTCTGAAGACTACCGCGTGTTTGTCACGCCAACGCTGCTGTTTGTAGACAGTACCGGACGTGAACTGGCCGGACGCATGCCGGGGATCAACACGCCCGAATTGTTCGGCGGTTATCTCGATGATTGTATAGACACTGCATTGATGAATTTACGCGGCACCGACAAAGCAGAATGGCCGCTAAGCTGTCTTGCAGGAATGAAGCGCTAGACAGCTCCGCGTTACTGCAAATTCGCTATAGTTTTTTCTCCAGCGCCTTGACCAGCTTGCGTATCTGCGCAGCATGTCGGCGACTGACTTCAAGCAGGCTATCAATACCAGCCAGGCGAACATGCAAACGTCCTTCGTTATCTTTCTCCATGCCGGTTATATAATCATGCGCAACCAGCGCATTGCGATGTATGCGCACGAAGCGGTCGGAGAATTCATCTTCCAGCGACTTGAGCGTTTCTTCTATCAGCACACTCTGCTCAAGCGTGCACACGGTGACATACTTCTGGTCGGCCTGGAAATAACGGATATCCCCGACCGGGATTAACACCAGACTGCCGCGCACCCGGACACAAATCCGGTCGCGTGCAGCCTTGTTTTCATCGGCATCGTCAAGCGCGGCAATTTGTACGCGCGTCATGCGTTGCGCATGTAACAATGCCTCCAGCAGTCGTTCCCGGCGCACCGGCTTCAGCAAATAATCCACGGCATGTGTATCGAATGCCTGCAGCGCATAATCATTGTAGGCCGTTGTGAAAATGATTGCGGGCGGCTGTTCAAGGGCCTGCAGGTGCTGCGCAGCCTCCAGACCGTCCATGCCGGGCATGCGAATATCCATCAGCAATACATCGGGTTGCGCCGATGACACCAGCTCAAGGGCTTCATTGCCATTGCTTGCAAGAGCGCATACTTCATAGTTATCCAGCTCGCCGACCATGTTCTCCAGCCGCGCGCGCGCCGGCGCCTCGTCGTCAACAATCATCACTTTCATTGCTTGCCTGCCCCCGGCATCTTCAGCGTCACCGTATAAACACCTGCCGACTGCGAGGTAACCAGGTCTGCCTTTGCACCGAACGCCAGCTGCAATCGCTGGCGGATATTTTCCTGCGCTATGCGTGTGCCCGATTTACGCATACTGGCACCGGCCACCGGGTTGCTGATCACAATCTCGAGATTGCCGTCATGATTGTGTCCGGCAACATGGATAATTCCACCCTCCGGCAGCGGCTCTATTCCATGGTAGATCGCGTTCTCCAGCAGCGGCTGCAGTATCAGCGGCGGTACGCGCGTTTCCAGCGACAGGTCATCCAGGTCCCACGCCACCGACAGCCGGTCACCCAGGCGCAGTGATTCGATATTCAGGTACCGCCGCGCAATGGTTACCTCGTCGCCGAGCGTGGCCTGCTCATGGGTATTGTCCAGCGACGCCCGGAACAGGTCGGACAGATCCTCGATGGCCGTTTCTGCAAGCTCCGGGTCCGAGCGCGTCAGCGATGCAATGGTATTGAGACTGTTAAACAGAAAGTGCGGTCGTATCCGCGCCTGTAACGCCTGCACGCGTGCACTTGCCTCGGTCTTAAGCTGCTCGCGCCACTGGAACTGGACATAGATGTAGCGCAGCACAATCGCCGAAATCACGGCACTGATAAACAGGCTGCGCAACAGGAACACCGCGTGATCGTCAGTGGCGATGTATGTAATCAGGTGACTTTTCGTCAGCAGCATGAATGCCAGCTCGCTGACAGCGGCCGTGACCAGCAGTACCAGCAGGTAACTGACGATGGCGGCCGCGGTATTTCCCAGTCGTGACAACAGCGGTCGGCCAATACACAATACGGCGGCACTGGTCAGGGCGATCCACTGCATGTATACCGATATCATGCCCAGGTTGCCCCACGGGTCTTCGAGCACGCCGGGGCCGACCAGGGTGATAATCAGCGCCAGCAGCTCGGCGATGACAACCACGCCGAACACCATGCGTACATCACAGAAATTGGGCAGAAAACAGCGCGCGAGCATCTCGATGCCACGCCGATCGGTCGGTTTACTCATACCCATGGGTGCCAGTTTCATCGCTGCACCACCCGGTTGCAAGAGGCCTCACGCGAAAAACGCAAACCCGTTCCGGATTCGCTATACTGCGCGGCATTGGATAAACCGGCCTTTACCATGACTGACGACACATCAAGCAAACCCTGGGGCGGACGTTTCACCGAATCGACCGATGCCTTTGTGGAGGATTTCACCGCCTCGATCGGCTTTGACCACCGGCTCTACCGGCACGACATCGCGGGCTCGATCGCGCATGCCCGCATGCTGGCCCACGTCAACATCATCACGGACGCAGAGGCCGGTGAGATTGTCGAAGGGCTGGAGCGGATCCTGGCCGAGATTGAGCAGGGCAATTTCAGCTGGTCGGTCGGCCTCGAGGATATTCATATGAATATCGAGGCGCGACTGATCGAACGCATCGGCGATACCGGCAAGAAACTGCATACCGGCCGTTCGCGTAACGACCAGGTCGCCACCGACCTGCGCCTCTACCTGCGCGACGAAATCGATGCGCTGGCAGCTGCAATCTGCCGCCTGCGACTGGCACTGATAGACCTGGCCGAACGCGAGGCCGACAGCATCATGCCGGGCTTTACCCATCTGCAGGTCGCCATGCCCGTCAGTTTCGGACATCACATGCTGGCCTGGGAGGCCATGCTGGAGCGTGATCATCAACGCCTGCTCGACTGCCGCAAACGGGTCAACAGCATGCCGCTGGGCGCGGCCGCGCTTGCCGGCACCAGTTTCCCGATCGACCGTGCATTCACGGCACGGCTGCTGGGCTTCGACGCGCCCGCCACCAACTCACTGGACGCGGTCAGTGATCGGGATTTCGTCATTGAATTCTGTGCGGCGGCCGCGCTGATCATGATGCACCTGTCCCGGTTCTCGGAGGAACTGATACTCTGGTCATCGGCACAATTCAGCTTTATTGAACTGCCGGATCGCTTCTGCACAGGCTCCAGCATCATGCCGCAGAAGAAAAATCCCGATGTACCGGAACTGGTGCGCGGCAAGAGCGGTCGCGTGACCGGCCACCTGGTCAGCCTGCTTATGCTCATGAAAGGACAGCCACTGGCGTATAACAAGGACAACCAGGAAGACAAGGAGCCGCTGTTCGATACCGTCGACACGCTGGCCGGCTCGCTGCGGGTATTTGCAGACATGATGCCGGCCATTCAGCTCAGGCACGACAACATGCGGACGGCGGCGCGCCAGGGATTTTCAACGGCTACCGACCTGGCAGACTACCTGGTCAGGAAAGGCATCGCGTTTCGCGATGCCCATGAAATCGTTGGTCGCGCCGTGCGCTACGGTGTTGACAACGACAAGGACCTGGCAGACATGACGCTGGCCGAGTTACAGGCATTTTCCGACGTGATCGGTGATGACGTCTTTGCCGTATTGACACTGGACGGCTCCATCGCTGCACGCAATCATGCCGGCGGCACCGCGCCCGACCAGGTACGGGCTGCTGCAATTCATGCGCGCGAGCGGCTGTGATCCGGCAACATACTAAAGAGACAGGATTTCTGTCCGTTAATACCTGTGTTGTCAGGATGAAACGTCCATAACATCAAAGAACCCATGAAAGATATCTCGCCAAACGACGCCCTGCAGCTACTGGATATTTCCCCGCAACCCGTTTTGCTGCTGGAAAATACCGGTGCCATACGCACCTTCAACCAGGCCTTCCGCACACTGGTCAGCGACGATGCTGCCGGTACCGGTGACATCACCATGGACCCTGCCCTGCTGGCGCCTTTGCTCGGCACCAGCACCGTGGTCAACTGGGTCATGCCATCCGGTGACGAGCGCTGGCTGGCGATCGAGGTAATCGAGCAGCCCGGCATACAGGCGCGTTTCTATACCGACATTACCGAAAAGCTGCGCTTGCGACATGAGCGCGACGCACTGAAAAAGGAACTCGGCGAGCAGACGCTTTATGATCTGCGCAACAGCAGCCTGTTAAGTCGACGCGGCATCCTGATTTCACTCGCACCGCTGGTTGCACGCGCACGCCGTTACAACAGTCCGCTATCGATTATCACGCTCTCGATCAACACGAGCGAGGATCGACACGCAGATGCGCTGTCGGATATGACCGCATTGTTGCGTGACCAGACGCGCTGGGCCGACCTGGTTGGCCGCCATACAAACGACACATTCATCCTGGTGTTGCAGGAAACCACCCGTGACGCCGCGCTGTTGCTGGTCGAGAAACTGTCCGCCCAGGTTGAGCGAATGAATACGAACGAAACACAACCGCTCAGCGCCTGCTATGGCATCACCGAATGCCAGAAAAATGATAATGCCGAATCTATCCTGCAGCGCGCGGAACAGGCGCTGGTGGAAGCCGGCAGCAACGAGACCGGCCGGGCCATCGCACTCTAGGACTGCCCGACCCGCACCGCCCAAACCCGCCGCGCAACCCTGCGGCACACGCTAATCCACTGTTCATAAATCAGAATAAGACAGGCTCTTGCGCCCCAGCCGGCATGCTATAGCCGTTCGCCCGGCGGCCGGTTAACCTTTTCCCGTGACCGGCGTTAGTCAACTTCAGGATTACCTGACGGAGATTGATATGAACACGCACATCCTGCTACTCGCCGGTGCGATCACGCTGGCACTCGGCACTACCGCCTGCACCAATGAGCAAACCGGGCAGGTGGTCGGCGGCATCCTCGGCGGCATCGCCGGTCACCAGGTCGGTGGCGGCAGCGGGCGAACAGCCGCCACCATGGTGGGTACCATCGCCGGCGCCGTTATCGGCGGCAATGTTGGCCGCAGTATGGACGACACCGACCGGCTCAAGGCACACCGCAGCCTGGAATACAGCCAGACCAACGAGACCACGCACTGGAGCAACCCGGATACCGGTAATGCCTACAGCGTGACCCCGACGCGTACCTGGCAATCCGATAACGGACGCTACTGTCGCGAGTACACCTCCGATGTGGTGATCGGCGGTCGACGCGAGAGATCCTATGGCACCGCCTGTCGCCAGCCGGACGGTTCCTGGAAGGTTGTGAGCTAAAACGGCGACGCACAATACTGTTGTAGGAGCGCCTTGCAGGCGCGATAACCAGGCATCAGAATATCGCGCGATGTTACATGGATGTACAAGTGCCGCGAGAGGCATGGATGCCGGTAGCGGCCCTGCAAGGCGCTCCTACGTCAGCACACATCTTCAAGGCGCACTTTCTGGCTGATTATGCGCTCAGTATGGTCAGCAACCACTGCCGGATATCGGCAACTTCCTGCGGGCTGACCGAGTGCTGCATCGGGTAGCTGTGCCACTCGACCGGGTTACCGTGCGCCTCCAGCAGGGCGCGTGACTGTTCGGCGAGAAGTAGCGGTACCACGGGGTCCGCCGTGCCATGCGCCATCATCACCGGCACATCCCGGTTGGCCGGCGCGGCCTCGCCGGCCAGGC
>JAOULY010000150.1 GCA_029881775.1 Gammaproteobacteria bacterium | reverse complement strand
GGAAGACGCGGCGCTGGAGCAGGACCTGCTGGCGGATCCCAAGGAACTGGCTGAACACCTGATGCTGATCGATCTGGGCCGCAATGATGTCGGGCGGGTCAGCGTAACGGGCAGCGTGACGCTGACCGAGAAGATGTTGATCGAGCGCTATTCGCATGTCATGCATATCGTGTCGAACGTGACGGGTAAAATTCTGCCCGGCATGAGTGCGATCGATGTGCTGCGAGCGACGTTCCCTGCCGGGACAGTCAGTGGTGCACCCAAGATTCGTGCCATGGAAATCATCGACGAGCTGGAACCGGTGAAGCGCGGGGTCTATGCCGGTGCCGTTGGTTACCTGTCATGGTCCGGCAACATGGATACCGCGATTGCCATCCGCACCGCCGTTATCAAGGACGAAATCCTGCATATCCAGGCCGGTGCCGGTATCGTGGCCGATTCGGTGCCTGCCAACGAGTGGGAAGAGACCATGAACAAGGGGCGTGCAATTTTCCGGGCTGTCTCCATGGCGGTGAGCGGATTGCATTCGACAGACCAGGCGTGATGGGCTGGTGCGGGCGGCCATGCCAGTGCTAACCTTGAACAAATAACTGATTACACGGAGCGAAAGCTGATGCTGGAAGTATTAAAAGACCTTTGGGATTTTCTCAAGATAAGAAAGAAATTCTGGATGGCGCCGATCATCATAGTCCTGCTGTTGCTTGGCGGCCTGATCGTGTTGACCCAGGGTTCCGCGGTAGCGCCGTTCATTTATACATTGTTCTAGTCGGTGAGGGACACATCGCGGCAACGCGATGCATCAGGGTCTGCACGCATGTTGTTAATGATCGATAATTACGATTCTTTCACCTACAACCTGGTGCAATACCTTGGTGAACTGGGTGCAGATGTGCGTGTATTCCGTAATGACCGGATTACCGTTGAACAGATCGGCGAGCTGGCGCCGGAGAAAATCGTCATTTCCCCCGGCCCGTGTACACCAAACGAGGCCGGGGTTTCGATTGCGGCCATCCAGGCGTTTGCCGGCAAGGTGCCGATCCTGGGTGTTTGTCTCGGGCACCAGAGCATCGGCCAGGCGTTTGGCGGGAAAATTGTCCACGCCCGGTCGATCATGCACGGGAAAACATCCATGATTCATCATGACAACGTCGGTGTTTTCAGTGGCCTGCCGGATCCGTTCGAGGCAACGCGCTACCACTCGCTGGTTATCGAGAAAGAATCGCTGCCGGACTGCCTGGAAGTGACGGCCTGGACGGAGGATAGCGATATCGGCATGGACGAGATCATGGGTGTGCGTCACAAGACGCTGCCAATAGAGGGTGTACAGTTCCACCCGGAATCGATTCTGACTCGCAGCGGGCATGACCTGCTGCGTAATTTCCTTAATTCCTGACCAACATCGAACGGATATTCATTATGGATTTGCCAGCAGCCATTGCAGCGGTTATTGATCACCGGGATTTGACGGTGGATGAGATGCAGCATGTCATGCGCCAGATCATGACGGGCGAGGCAACCCCTGCACAGATCGGCGGCTTCCTGGTCGGCTTACGGATGAAAGGCGAGACCGTCGACGAAATTGTCGCTGCCGCGCGTGTAATGCGCGAGCTTGCCACGCGTGTCGAAATCAGTGGTCCGCACCTGGTCGATACCTGTGGCACCGGTGGTGACGGTGCCAGTACCTTTAATGTGTCCACCGCCAGCGCGGTGGTGACTGCGGCGGCCGGCGGCCGTGTTGCCAAGCATGGCAATCGCTCGGTCTCCAGCAGCTCGGGCAGTGCCGACGTCCTGGAGGCGGCAGGTGTGCGGCTTGATCTGCAGCCGGAACAGGTTGCCGCCTGCGTTGAGCGCGTGGGTGTCGGATTCATGTTTGCGCCACAGCATCACGGTGCCATGAAACATGCGATTGGTCCGCGCAAGGAAATGCGGGTGCGTACCCTGTTCAACCTGCTCGGGCCGTTGACCAACCCGGCCGGCGCGCCCAACCAGGTGCTGGGTGTATTCAGCAAGCAATGGGTGGAGCCGCTGGCCCGCGTGTTGCAGCAACTGGGTAGTGAGCATGTACTGGTGGTGCATGCCGAAGACGGTCTGGATGAGATCAGTATCGGCTCGCCGACGCACGTTGCAGAACTGCACAATGGAAAAATCAATGTGTATAGCATCGGGCCGGCGGATTTTGGTATGCAAATGGGCGACCTGTCAGCCATATCCGTGGCCGATGCCGCGGCCAGTTTACGCATGATCAATGCCGTGTTTGATGGCGAGCCCGGGCCGGCGCATGACATCGTGGCCATGAACGCTGGTGCCGCAATTTATGCGGCCGGACTGGTGGATTCACTGGTGGCTGGTGTCGAACTGGCAGTTGAGGTGATTCGCTCGGGCAAGGCGAAGCAAACCCTGCAGGCACTGGTGGATGTCTCAAACAGTCTGTGACAGGCATGAACGACACCCCGGATATTCTCAGGCGCATCCTGGCGCGCAAGGCAGAAGAAGTTGACGAACGTATCAGGCGTGTCAGCCTCGAGGCATTGCAGCGTTCCGCTGAATCGGCCAGTGCGCCGCGCGGGTTTATTGCGGCCATTGAACAGCGTGTTTCCGCAGGAAAGCCCGCCGTTATCGCGGAAATAAAGAAAGCATCGCCGAGTCGCGGCATTCTCCGCGAGCACTTTGATCCGGCGCAGATTGCCGCCAGCTATGCGCGCGGTGGCGCAGCCTGCCTGTCAGTGCTGACCGATATCGATTTTTTCAAGGGTGCGGATAGCTACCTGCAATCGGCGCGTGCGGCATGCGATCTGCCGGTCTTGCGCAAGGATTTCATGATCGATCCCTACCAGGTGTACGAGGCGCGTGCGCTGGGAGCAGATTGTATTTTATTGATCGTGGCGGCCTTGTCGGACGCCATGTTGAGCGAGTTGTTGCAACTTGCGCATAACCTCGGCATGGACGTGCTCGTGGAGGTGCATGATGCAACCGAGATGCAGCGTGCGCTGGCGTTACCGGCACGCCTGATCGGCGTCAACAACCGTGATTTGCGTTCATTTGAAACCAGCCTCGATGTGACGCTCGGCTTTGTCGACGGGTTCCCCGATGATCGTGTGCTGGTGACCGAGAGCGGCATTCATACGCGCAAGGATGTATCCCTGATGCGCAGTAAGGGTGTGCACGCCTTCCTGGTTGGAGAGGCATTTATGAAGGCGGAAGAGCCGGGTGAGAAGCTGGCGGAATTGTTTGGCTGAGATTGCCAGTTCATTAAATCTGTTTTACACGGCAGTGCAAGGGCGCGGAGGAACATCAAGCCAGTCTGAATGCGCGCACTATGGCAGTGTTACGCAGAGAGCGTCATTTCCGCCTGCGCGGGAATGAAGCAAAGAACTGTGTGGTGGTTTTGCCGGGTGCTAGCGAGCGCCGAAGACGACGATGGTCTTGCCCTTGACCGAGAGATGTCCCTGTTCGCAGAGTGCTTTCAGCACACGGCCGGCCATTTCACGTGAACAACCGACTATCCGGCCGAGTTCCTGCCGGGTGATCTTGATCTGCATGCCGTCCGGGTGTGTCATGGCGTCCGGTTCCTTGCACAGATCCAGTAATGTATGGGCAATGCGGCCGGTGACATCCAGGAAAGCGAGGTTGCTGACCTTGCGGCTGGTATTGCGCAGCCGGGTTGCCATTTGCGCGGTCAGTTCCAGCAGGATGTCCGGGTCTTCCTTGGCAATAGTCCGGAAGCGTGCATAGCTGATTTCCGCGACTTCACATTCGCTGCGGGTGCGGATCCAGGCGCTGCGGTTGCTCTGCTCGCCGAACAGCCCCATTTCGCCGAAGAATTCGCCGGCATTGATATAGGCGAGCACGATTTCATGACCGTCCTCGTCCTCCATCAGGACACTGACCGACCCCTTGACGATGTAGTAGAGCGCATCCGGCTGGTCGCCTGCGTATATGATGACGCTCTTGTTCGGGTATTTGCGGCGATGACAGTGTTCCAGGAACCGCCCCACGCATGGATGGACGCCAATTGTGGCGGGGCTGGAGCCAGGGTCGCGTGGTATCTGGAGTGCGTGCATGTACAGGTTATCGGGCGACGGTGAAATTGCTTTAGCCGCGTTATGTGAACGATTTAATGCCGCAGAACTGTGATAATCTTCACATTTTTACCATGTGGCGGGGCGCGGCATGAAAGCACGGGTTAAATGGGTTGAACAGGTTACCTTTCTGGGCGAGGCCGGTAGCGGTCATGCCGTGGTCATGGACGGGCCGCCGGCAAGCGGCGGGCGCAATCTTGGCGTACGGCCCATGGAAATGCTGTTGCTGGGAATGGGCGGTTGTACCGCATTCGACGTCATCCATATTCTGAAAAAGGCGCGCCAGCCGGTTACCGATTGCGTGGTGGAACTGTCTGCGGAGCGGGCGGACACCGAGCCGAAGGTGTTTACGCGCATTCATGTCCACTTTATCCTCAGTGGTGACGGGCTTGCCGAAAAGCAGGTGGCACGGGCGGTGGAGCTGTCAGCCGAGAAATACTGCTCGGCCTCGATCATGCTCGGCAAGACGGCCGAAATCAGTCATGACTACGAGATCACTGCCGCGAGTGTTGCCGAATGATGCAGCGACCACCGGCCACGCTGGGTATGCGGCATGTTGCGCTGAATGTCACTGACATGGCGTCCTGTGAACACTTCTATGTCGAATTGCTGGGGATGTCAGTCGAGTGGCGCCCCGACCCGGATAATCTTTACCTGACCTCCGGCAATGACAATCTTGCACTACATCGTGCCGCTGCCGCACCAGCGGAAAACGGGCAGCGGCTGGACCATATCGGGTTTTTTATTGCCGTCCCGGAGCAGGTTGATGCATGGTTTGAATACCTGCAATCCGCCGGCGTCGAAATGAAGGCGCCACCACGCACGCACCGTGACGGGGCGCGTAGTTTTTATTGCCGTGATCCTGATGGCAACACGGTGCAGGTGATATATCATCCGCCCATTGCTGGAGAAGCGGTAGCTGACTGAGATGAATGACTAATGCGGAAACTTAAACTGCACGGTTTCAATAACCTGACCAAAACGCTGAGTTTCAATATCTATGATATTTGTTACGCGCGTACACCGGAACACCGGAGTGAGTATATTGAATATATTGACGAGGCCTATAATACGGATCGTCTGACCGACATACTGACGGACGTGGCGGATATTATCGGTGCCACCATCCTCAACACCGCTCGCCAGGACTATGATCCGCAGGGTGCCAGTGTCACCATGCTGATCTCGGAGGAGCCGGTTACCTCGGAACAGATTCCCAATACCGAGGCGCCGGGACCGTTGCCGGATTCTATTGTTTCGCACCTCGACAAGAGTCATATCACTGTTCACACCTACCCGGAAAGTCACCCGGATCATGGCATCAGTACCTTTCGCGCCGATATTGACGTGTCGACCTGCGGCCGGGTGTCGCCGCTGAAAGCGCTTAATTACCTCATCCACAGCTTCGAGTCGGATATCGTCATACTGGATTACCGGGTGCGCGGATTTACCCGGGATGTGCGCGGGCGCAAACATTTTATCGATCACAAGATCGATTCAATACAAAACTTCCTGTCACGCGATACCCGGGATATTTACCAGATGATCGACGTCAATGTGTACCAGGAAAATTTGTTTCACACCAAGATGATGTTGAAAGAGCTGGACCTGGATGACTACCTGTTTGGCGAGGGTAAGGACGCACTGACGGCGGCCGAGCAACGCAAGATAATTGCGCAGGTAAATCGCGAGATGCTGGAAATG